>CAZPUI010000345.1:0-5856 GCA_964589695.1 uncultured Solibacteraceae bacterium
GACGCTGGTCGCCAGCCTGGCGGTGGCGCCGTTCGGCATCTACCACTTCCACAACACGCAGCAGTTCGCGATTCTCGCCAACCTCATCGCCATCCCGATCTGCAACCTCCTCGTAATGCCCGCCGCGCTGGCGACGCTGGTGGCGATGCCGGCCGGGCTGGAGGCGGGCCCGCTTTGGGTGATGGGGTGGGGCATCGAGGCGATGGTGTGGTGCGCGACCTGGGTCGCGAGCCTGCCGGGCGCCGTGGGGCGCGTGCCGGCCATCCCAACGCCTGCGTTCGTGCTGATGGTCGTCGGCGTGCTGTGGTGTGCGCTGATGAGCACGCGCTGGCGGCTGCTGGGCGTCGTGCCCATCGCTCTCGGGCTGATGCTGGCACCGGCGGGTCGCAGGCCGGATGTGCTGGTCGGGCGCGTCAACATGACCACCCGCCGCCTGCGGCTGATCGTTGCCCGGAGGGGCCTTGCTCTCCTTGGGGTCCGGCTGGTGAACCTCGATGTTTTTAATGGAACCTACTGGCCCCAGCAGGTCGGCAAGCCCATTCCCATGGGATGGGGGGGGGAGGCCATGGATTGGGTGCGCCGGGTCTTTCTGGAGGACAAGGCCATCGCGCTGCTCTCCATGCTCTTCGGGGCGGGGCTGGCCATTCAGAAGGAGCGGGCGTTTGAGGCGGGCCGTTCCTTTGCGGCCTTGGTGCTGCGTCGCTGCGCGGCCCTGGCCGCCTTCGGTGTGGCCCACAGCTTCCTGCTCTGGAATGGGGACGTCCTCCTGGATTACGCCGTGATCAGCCTCATGGTCTGGCCCTTCCTGGGGTGGCGCACCTCCCGGGTGCTCTGGGCCATTCCCATTCTGGTGGGCGTGAGCATCCTGCTGACGCTTCCCTTCCTGGGCTCCCTCCAGGAAATAGGGAACAGCTTCGAGGTGGTCTACCGGACAGAGCTGCGGCACTACGGCCAGGGGGGATGGATGGAGGCCCTCCGCTTCCGTGCCTGGGAGATGCTTCACTGGATGGGGCCCATGCGGGTCGCGGGCCGATTGATGTATTGCGCGCCCTTCTTCCTGTTGGGGGTCTACCTCTGGAAGAAGGGAATCCTCCAGGAACCATCCCAGCACGTGCGAACCCTGAAACGCCTCGCCCTCTGGGCCTTGCTTCTGGGCCTCCTGGGCAATGTCCTGCCCTTCTCCTGGCTGCGTACCCAGATCCCTTGGCTGAAGGTACTCCTGGTCCCCGTTAAGGTTGCACTCCTGCTGGCCAAACCCTGTCTGTTCCTGGGTTATACCGCGGGGGTGCTGCTCCTGGTCCAGAAGGCCCCCTGGGCCAAGGTGTTGGGCCTCTTCGCGCCCCTGGGCCGCATGGCCCTGAGCCAATACCTGCTTCAGTCCGTGGTCTGCACCCTCGTCTTCATTGGCTATGGGCTGGGTCTCTTCGGCAAGGTTCCCTTGAATCTGTGCATGGTGGGTGGGCTGGCCTTCTATGCCCTCCAGGTCTGGAGCAGCCGCTGGTGGTTGAGCCGCTTTGCCATGGGACCCATGGAAAGCCTCTGGCGCATGGCCACCTATGGCGTCCGCAGGCGTACAGCCTGAGCCACGGCCGTGGGGGGCCGCCCAGGACGGGAGGGGAGGGTCGATGCCCGTGCGGCGGATACCCCTTGGCAGGCGACCGGCAGGAATACCGAAGCCGTCCAAGCCGACCCAAGAAGGTTGGAGTTTATAGGATGGTCGTGCAGGGGGTCCCTGGCCATGGCGCCTGAGCGTTGTAGAGTCGGGCCAGCAGGGCGCTCAGGGCCGCTCGATGCTGGGGTTCGGTGGCCGCCAGCACACCCTCCCCCTGCAGGATGGCGATGAGTTTGGTGGGAATGACCTGGGCATCTCCCACGATTTCCACATGCCCTGCCGGTACGGTCATGTTCTTGATCCTTGGGGTGGCGTCCATCACGCTCTGACGCTGCTCCTCCAGGGAAAAGACCTGATCGGATTCCAGGCAGCGGCCATTGGGAGCTGAACGACGGCAGGTGTTGCGTTCGTCGGTATTGATCTTGAGAAAACTTTGAACCTGGGGCAGCAGGGTGCCGGGCCGCAGGATGAAGGGCGAAGTGTAGGTGATGTCCCGCCACTTGGCGCCTGTCACCATCCAGCAGATGGGGGCCACCAGGCCAAGGCTGACCGCCCTGGCCACGGGCGAACCACAGTGGCGGGACGCGGCAATGCCCGAAAAGGGGGCCGAGATGGTCACCAAGCGAAGGCGCAGGTCATTCCCCCGCATCGGATCGGGGCGGTCCGCCACCAGGGCCTTGTGGGCGATCAAGCCGCCCTGGCTGTGCCCGATGACCGTGATTTCCTGGTTCCCCATTCGGGCTGCCAAGGCCTCCAGGGCCCTTGCCAACCTGCCTGAACTCACCATGAGTCCATCCCGGTCGTCATAGCTGAAGCCGATGGCCTGTTGCCCATGGAAGGCAAAGACCTGGGCCAGGGCCTGATACCGGCCCGCCGAACCCCGGCAGCCGTGCACCAGGACCGTGACGGGTCGGCGGGAATCCAAGTGCAGGCGACGGTCCCGCTGGTCGGTGCAAGGACCCAGGTCCGGTATCTCCATCGAGAGATCCGCGGACCAGGGGGGCCCTGGGTTCCGCAGGGGCGGGGGTACAGCCACCTGGAGGGAGGGCCTGCAGGCCAGGTGGAGCAGAACCAGGGTGCCCACCAGCCAGACTCGTGCAAATTCCATGGAGTGTCCTTGAGGCGATCACCCATCCTCACCGGTGGGTGCCGAAAGTTCCAGTGAAGGTCTTGGACCCTCTGCGGGCCAGGTTGCGATGGGCCCCGCAAGGGACCCCCGTTCCCCCGGGTTGCCCACCTTGGGCTGACAGGATCAAGGGGAAAGCATGCCTGCCCACCTTGGCGGAGGGCACCTGGCCTGGCCCGCGGTGGTGGCGCGGATGCAGGAGGTTCGGGGGGGCCTTCCAGGGGGGTACCGCAGGACCTTGGAGGATCCTTCCCGTGGGGGTGGCCCGAGGTCTGAGAAAATCTCGATTGACAAGTACTGCCAAGGCAGTATTGTCTTGGAGTATTCCTTGTCAGGAGTTTTCATGACCCCCTCCTCCCTTCGATCCATGGCCTCGGCGTCCCTTGGGGATCGGGGGTTGGTGCTGGGACTCTTCGCCTCCACCTGCCTGCTGTCCATCGTGTCCTGGTACACCACGTGGAAGGGAATGGCCCTGTACCTTACGGGCTGGTTTGCCCTCCTGGCCTCCCTGGGGGTGCAGTCGGCCCTGGTCCTGGTGGCCTGGCTGGTGGGGCAGGTGAGGGCGGGACGACCCCTGCTGGTGGCGGTCTATGTCATCACGGCCATCGTCTCCATCGCGTTCTCCTATGCCAGCCTCCACACCTGGTTCGCGGCGAAGGAACGCCCCGCCCTGGTGCAGCGGGGCCTCTACGACAGGATTCAGGATTCAGCAGGGAAGGCGGAGCAACTCATGGCGGGCGCCGTGGTGGAGGCCCAGAAGCATGCCCTGGCGCTGGAGGAACTGGCGGGATCGGAGAAGTCCCAGGGCCACGTCTCCCAGGCCCAGGATGCGGATCCCTACGTGGCCCGCATCCGCCAGGCCGTGGCGGAGGAGGGCCGGAGCCTGGGGGCCAGTCGGGAAGGGGCGGGCATGGGGGTGCGCCACGCCGCCTTCGAGCGCTACGCCAAGCTGGCCCGCCAGACCCTGGAGCGACTCCAGGGGGCCCGGAAGGCCCTGGGGGACTTCAAGGCCAAGGCGCGGCCCGGTGACCCTTCGGAACAGCAGATCCGCGCCTATCGGGAGGTCTACGATGCCCTGCCCTGGGGGGAGGCGGAGGAGGCGCTCCATGGCGCCAAGCTGGAACGGCCCGTGCCGCCGACCCTGGCGGAGCACCTGGACCGCACGGCCTCGGGCCAGGAGGACCTGCTCGTGGCCTTCCAGGAACTCATGACGGCCCCCACCTCCCGCCACCTCCTGGCCCTGCTCCTGGCCACCTTCATCGATGTCATCGTCTTCCTCCTGGCCTTCGCCTCGGCACCCCACCTGGCGGGGCCTGCGGAGGGTCGCTGGATCGAGGCCTCGGCGGCCCTGGATGGGGTGGATCCCCTCCTCTTCGTCCGCGGCCTGCTGCGGAAGCTGGATACGGATGGGCGGGGCCTGGCCCGGCTGGACCCCGAGGTGCTGAGCCCCGGCGAGCGCCACTTCTGCCTCCTGCTCTGCGCCCGGGAGCGGGCCGTCCTGGTGGACCGTGAGGGGCGCCACGCCTTCCTCCTGGACGAGGACCTCCACGAGACCCTCACGGAGGCCCTGGCCGCCCCGAGTCTGCGTCTGCGGGCCACCCCCCTGGCCGCCGAAGGGTGAGGGCCCCCGGGGGCCCCGGTGCATTTTTGTTTTGAGAAATACTGCAACACCAGTACTCTAACCACGTAGCAATCGAGGAGGCCCCATGGCCCACCTGAAGCCCACCGACGGCGAGCTTGCCATTCTGCAGATCCTTTGGGAGCGCGGTCCCAGTACCGTGAAGGAGCTCCACCGCGCCCTGGCCGGCGATCGAGACCTGCCGTACACCACCGTGCTCAGCGCCCTCCAGGCCATGCACGAGAAGGGCCTGGTGACGCGGGACACCACCAGCCGCCAGCACATCTACACGCCCACCCTAGAAGAGGGGCATGCCCGGAGCACCCTGGTGGAGGATCTCGTGGCCAAGGCCTTCAAGGGGTCTGCCATGGACCTGGTGGTCCATGCCCTGGATTCGGAGCGCACCACCCCCGAGGATCTGGAGCGCCTGCGCAAGCTCATCAATGCGAAGCGGAAGGCCCAGTCATGAGCCTCTCCCACGCCTCCACCTTCGGGTGGACCCTCCTTCATTTCCTGTGGCAGGGCACGGCCCTGGCCCTCCTGGTATGGATCCTCCTGGCCCTGGCCCGGCGCGCCCGGCCCGAGTTCCGCTATGCCTTGGCCTGCGGTGGCCTTCTCCTCATGGCCCTGGCGCCCCTGGTGACCTATGGGGTGCTGAGGCGGACGGAGCCCGCCCCGCAGGCCCGTGGGGTGAATCCTGTCCTCGGGGCGGCCACGGAGGTGCAGGTCGAACCCTCCCAAGTCGCGCCCCGTCCCAGTGGCAGCCCCACGGTCGCTTCCCCCGGCCTCCGGGCCCGGCTGGATAGCGTGGCTCCCTGGCTGCTCCCTTGCTGGGGCATCGGGGTGCTGGTGCTGCTGGCCCGCATGGTGGGGGGCGCCACTTGGCTCATCCAGGCGCGGCGCCGCAGTCGCCCCGAGGAAGGGCTCTGGTCCGAGCGCCTGGACATCCTGCGCCACCACATGGGCCTGGCCCGGGAGGTGGTGCTGCGCGTGTTGGACGATCTGGACGGCCCCGTGGTGGTGGGCTGGATCAAGCCCGTCATTCTGGTGCCAGCCTCCATCCTCACCGGCCTGCCCGCCACCCAGGTGGAGTTGCTCCTGGCCCATGAACTGGCCCATGTGGCCCGCCACGACTACGCCGCCAACCTGGTCCAGCGGGCCGTGGAGACCCTGCTCTTCTTCCATCCCGCCGTGTGGTGGTTGGGGCGACGGGTCCGCCAGGAGCGGGAGCGCTGTTGTGACGCCCTTGCGGCGGACCTGCTGGGGGATCCCTGCGGGATGGCCGAGGCCCTGACCTCCCTGGAGGACATGCGGCTTGTGGGCCCCTGGCCCGCCTTCGCCCTGGGGGCCACCGGCGGCGCGCTCGGGGAACGGGTGAAGGTGCTCCTGAACCTGGAGGAACACCCCAACCGGCTGCGCATCCTGCTGGCCTCGGGGCTGGTGGTGCTCTGCGGCCTGGCAGGCCTGGGACTCTGGAAGGTCCGGGCGCGGAGGATGGCG
>CAZPUI010000346.1:0-5851 GCA_964589695.1 uncultured Solibacteraceae bacterium
GCGGAACAGTGGACCCGAATGACACCTGCACCGAATCCCAGGGCAGCCTCCGAACCTTCCGGTCCCACCCTCACCCTCCAGACCCTTCTTTCCAGGCACGAGGCCTCCCATGCCTGGGTGCTGCTGGACGATGCCGCTGGATCCGTCGCACGGGTCTTCCAAGCAGCCACCACCGCCGAGGACGCCCTGGACTTCCCCCTGGAGGTGATCCCCGCCGAGGGCTCCAAAGCCCTGCGCAGTCACCTCGGGTGGGACCGGGGTCCTCGCTGGGCCTTGGTGACGCGAAGCGGACAAATCCTGGCGGAAGGAGCCCAGACACCTACCCATCAGACCCTGCTCAAGGCTGCGGAATCCGCCGGGGCGCGCCCCAGGGACCAGATACTTGAGACCTTTCTCCGCAGCCATCCGGACCACCTCGAAGCCCTTGGGGAGCTACTCAAGACCCACCTCGTTCGGGCCATCCGACGCATGCGGTCCCTCCTCCCAGGGGCACCAACCCCGGAAACGGCCCCCGATGAGGATGACCGCTCGCCCTTGAAGCCCCTCACGGAGGCCCAGGACCTGGCCCTCTGGGGCCCCAGTGCCCGGGCCCTGGAACGTTGGGTGGCCGCGGGTGGGTACCCGATCCGGGGCCTACCCAACCTGCCCCGGGTGGCGCGCCACTCTGCGAGCATGGTCAGGGCTGCCGCCAAGGCGTTGGGGGCGGTGGAGGCCTGGCTGGAGCAGGATCCAAGGTACTTCACCCACTGGGAGGCCTGGACCCACCTGAACGCCCTGGGGGGTCACCCGCGGTCTGCCCGGGCCCTGCTGGACCGACTCGCCTTCGTCCCCGGCCAGCGCCTCAACCTTCCCGACCCGCTTGTGGTGGCCTTCAATCGGGAGGCCGTGGCCCAGAAAGACTGGAAGGGCCTCATCGCCTTCCTGACCCCCACCTGGGAACTGCGACAGGAGGATTCCTTCCCCCCCGGAGCCGAGGGTTCAGAGATGAACGACTACCTGGTGGGCTCCGATTGGGACTGCTTCGGTCCCCTCCTGGAAGCCCACCTGCGGCTGGGGGACGTGACCCTGGCCCACCAAGTGGCCCTGGGCCTGGTCCAACGCACCGGGGCCCGCGCCATGGTGCGCAAGGTCACCACCCTGGCCAATGCCTGCGGGAGGACCGATCTGGCCCTGCGCTGGAACGCCCTGATCCCCACCAAGCCCGCCGACCTCGAGAAAGTCGGGTTCGGACGGTAGGCGCTGTCTTGGTTAGTCCTGCAGCACCCCTCCATCCAGGTTCAGGCACTGGCCCACCTGCATGGTGTTCTCGGGATCCAGCATCCAGGCGATGCCCCGGGCGATCTCCTCGGCCTTGAAGAAGCGCTTCACGGGGATGGCCTTCTCCAGGCGGCGCCGGGCCTCGGGCTCCTCCACCTTCCAGAGGGCGGCCAGTTCTGTCACACGGTTCCGGGCCATGTCCGTGTCGATCCAACCTGGCGCCACGGCGTTCACCACGATGCCCCTGGGTAGGAGTTCCTGGGCCAAGGCTTTGGTGAGGCCCAGGAGGCCATGCTTGGCGGCCACGTAGGCGGAGGAGTACGGCACGCCGAACCGCCCCAGCACGCTCGCCACGAAGACGATCCTTCCGCCCTGGGGGAAGCGGGGGAGGAAGGCCCGGGCGGTGTTCCACGCGGAGGTCAGGTTCGCGGCCACCACCTGGTCGAAGAGGGCATCGCTGTCCCGGTCCACCGGCGTGTCCCCCGCCAGGCCCGCCGCCGCCACCAGGGCATCCAGGTGGGGAATGCGCGCCGCAGCGCCTTGGAGCGCCCCCCGGTCCAGAAGGTCCGCCACCAGGATCTCCGCGGTCCCGCCCCGGGCCTTCACCCCCTCCGCAGTTTCCACCAGGCCCCGTTCATCCCGCCCCAGGAGCCAGCAGTGGGCGGATTCGCATTCCGCATGGTGGAAAGCCACGGCCTGACCGAGCCCACGGGAGGCTCCGGTGATGAGGATCGCGCGCGCCATGGTTCAGGCCTCCCGTGAAGCCTGGTCAACCTTGGGTTTCCAAAGCAGAAACCCGAGGATGGCCAGGGAACAAACAATGGCGCAGGGGAGACTGGCCTCCAGCCCGAAGGCCTTGCCCGTGAGCCAATCCGGCTTGTCGTGGAAGACCACCTCCAGCCAGCCCGTGGCCTCGGTGCCGCTGACGCCGAAGCCCAGGAGGGAGCCTTGGGCCCAGTTCCAGCCCAGGTGAAGTCCCATGGGCAGCGCAAGGCTGCGGGTCCGCAGCCAGGCCAAGCCCAGGAGCAAGCCCGCCAGACTGATGTTCAAGAAGGCCCAGAACCTGGCCCCTCCCACCAGGTTGGGGTTGTTCATGTGGGCCCAGGCGAAGACGAGCGCCCCCAGGATGAGACCGGGCCAGGTCCCCACGCCTTCCATCAGGCGTTGAAAGGGGTACCCGCGATAGAGCAGCTCCTCGTAGAACGACACAGCCAGGTAGATCCAGAGGCCTTGCAGCACGGCCACCCCGCCTCCGGGATGTCGGACCCAGTGGAATCCCCCAAAGCCCAAGGCGATCAGCGCCGCCAGCACCAGGATCAGGATGCCGAGGCCGGCCCCCAATCCGAAGTCCCGACACCCCCGCCGATCCACGCGGAGCCCCACGTCCTGCAAGGACCGCTGTTCGGCCTTCAGCACCAGGGACGTCACCCCCAGGCACACCAACCCCAAGAAGAGTTCCCCCGGCACCCAGGTCGCCAGCAGTCGCTCTCCCACCAGGGCCATCAAGAGCCCCGCGGGAACGGTGGCCACATAGAAGGCCACCAGGAACAGGACCATCCTCCAGCCCGGCCGGAGCTGTCCATGGGGATCCAGGAAAAGGGTTCGCATCTTTCACTTGCCCCCATCGGCCAAGGCCGTGGCCATCACCAGCCAGGTTCGCTCGTCCTTGGGATTGAGCAGGGCCGCCCGCTGGAACCACCGGGTGGCCATCTCCATCTGTCCGCCCTTCACCGCGGAACGCCCGAAATCCAGGGCCATCTCCCAATCCTTGGGACTCTGCTTGAAGGCCCGATCCATGTAGGCTTCCCCCTCCTTGGGTAGCTTATGTTCCATGAGGAACATTCCGATCCGGGCCAGCCACTCCGCGGCGCGGCTCCGGGTGTCCTCCAAGTTCTTGAGCACAGCGAGGGCTTGGGAGGCATGGCCGTTCCGGAGCCACCCTTCCGCCACCAGCACGAGGGTTCCGGGATCCCCATCTCCCTCCTTCAAGGCCCGCTGAAAGGCATCCTCCGCGCGTTCCTTGAGTCCCGCGGCCAGGTAGACCCTGCCGCATTCCGCCAGGATCTGGGCGGAGGGCTCCCGCTGCACCCGGGCCTTGTCAGCCGCGGCCACCATCAGGAGCTTAGGATCCTGCTGGAAGAAGTCCGGGCGGAGCCCTTCCGGTACCTGGGCCCCCAGGGGCGCCAGGACGAGGACCAGCAGACCAGCCGCTGCGGCATGCATGTGAACCTCCGGGATGCTGGACCAGCATACTTCTGATGCCGGTTGGGGTGCACCACGTCAGGTGACCATGCCCTCGACCCTGGCCACCTCATGGGCGTTGTAGCTGGAACGCACCAGCGGTCCGGCATAGACGGCCTTGAAGCCCAGGCCCAGGGCACGGCGCCCCAGCTCCTCGAAGGCCTCGGGATGCATGTAGCGGCGCACCGGGAGCTGATGCCGAGTGGGCCTCAGGTACTGGCCCACGGTGAGGATGTCCACCCCCGCCCCCACCAGGGCCTGGAAGACCTCCATCAGCTCGTCATCCGTCTCCCCGAGTCCCACCATGAGGCCGCTCTTGGTTCGGAAGTCCGCGCCAAAAAGGGCCACGCCCAACTCCTTGGCCTTCCGCAGCACGGCCAAACTCCGTTCCATCCGTGCCGCCGGTCGAACCAGGGCATAGAGGCTGGGCACCGTCTCGACATTGTGGTTGAAGACCGCAGGCCCCGCGGCCACCACCGTGGCCACGGCCTCCAGATCCCCCTGGAAGTCCGGCGTCAGGACTTCGACCCCCACCTGGGGCGTGGTCCTTCGGATGGCCTTCACCGTGGCGGCGATATGGGCGGCCCCGCCATCGGGCAGGTCGTCCCTGTTCACGGAAGTGAGCACGGCGAAACGCAGCCCCAGGGAGGCCACCTGCTGGGCGATCTCCCCGGGTTCCAGCGGGTTCAGGGGCGCGGGTCGACCCGAGGTGACCGAGCAGAAGCCGCAGGCGCGGGTGCAGGTGGTCCCCATGAGCAGGAAAGTCGCCGTGCCCTGGCTGAAGCAGTGGGTGCGGTTGGGGCAGCGGGCTTCCTCGCAGACGGTGTGCAGGGAGGAGGCCCGCAGACCGGTTTTCATGGCATGGAGCTCCCCCAGGTTGACCCGCTCCTTCCGGAGCCACTCCGGCAGCCTGACATGGCCTTCCAGTACTTCCCGACCCGCGTGTTTCGAATACCTGGGCATGGGTCCTCCCACCCCAGTGTTACATCAGGAAGCGGGAAACGAAGCCGAAGAGGGCACCCTCCAGGGTGGGCTCGCTCCCCCCCGCAGTCCCCGAAGGGGCGGCGACCTCCAGGAGCTTGGCCTGGTTCGCCTGGCGCTGGGCCTCCTCCGCCGCCTGGATCTGCTTGGTGCGGGCCCGATCCAAACCTCCCCCCTGGATGAAGGCCAGCACCCGCCTCAGCTCATCCGCGTCGAACCAGAGACCATGGTCCTTGCACTGGTCCAGGACCACCCCAGAGATCCGGGCGTAGTTCTGGCGGTTCATCAGCTTTTTGCAGGTGGGACAGGGCCGGTAGCTGACGGGCGCCGCCCCAGGGTGGGCCGAATCCGGGGCTCCAAGCAGGTTCAAGGTCGAGGCCCGGCGATCCCGATCCTCCGCCAGGGTCCGGAAAGGCTCGTGGCCCATCCACAATCCCCCGCAGGCCGGGCAGGTCTGGAAGGGAACACCGTCCAGATCGGTGATGTGGAGGGGCCCCTTGCACCCGGGACATTCCAGCCCGGAGGGGAGGCCCTCTTTGGATGCGCGTCGGCCACCGCAATGGGGACAGTGGACGGCCTCCAGGCTCATCAGGCCAAAGCAGGAGGGGCAAGCCACCGTGGCCAAGGTGCTTCGACAATAGGGGCATCGAACGGCCCCCTCGGGGGCGGGGGCCCCACAGGAAGGGCAACGCAGGGTGGCAGCGTCCTGGGTCATGGGAAGGCTCCGGAACGCTCCATCATGGAACCTTGGCCCGAAGCGTGGGAGGCTTCCTCCAGCCCTGGTGGAGATCCTGGCCGAATGGAATGCGAGGATGGCCCATCGGGTTTGGGGTGCATCCTTGGGCCCAATGAAGGCATTCTTGGCAAGGAATCGTCCCATTCAACAAGCCCTCCGGGGGTGTGCCATGCTTCGCATCCTGTCCATTCTGGTTCTCGGCTTCATCCTCGCCTGCCGCTCGGAACGCCCTGAAGACGCGGTGCGCAAGGCCTTCGAGGCCTGCGTCACCGCCGTGGAAAAGGGAGAGGTGGAACCCGTCTCCACCCGCATGCATCCCCGGTTCTCGGGTCCCGAGGGCATGGATCGGGCCCAGGGTCGGTTGTTCCTGGCCAGTATCCTGCGCCGCCAGAAGGTGGGCGTCACGATCCTCTCCCAGGCCCTGCAGATGAAGGGCAAAGTGGCCTTCATGCAGGTGGAGCTGCTGCTCACGGGTCGCGAGGGGAGTGGGCTTCTGCCCAACGAGGCCAGTCGACGCAGCTTCGCCCTGCGCTGGGAACTGCATGAAGGGGACTGGAAGCTGCAGGAGTTGAAGGAGACCTCGGCCTAAAGTGAAACTCCCAATCCGCAAGAAGTCCTTGATCCATCAGGCAACGG
>CAZPUI010000347.1:0-1169 GCA_964589695.1 uncultured Solibacteraceae bacterium
GCGGGGGACCGGGACTTACCCCGCGGCAGGGAGGTGGTTCGGGCCGGGGGAAAGGCCGTGGCGGGGATGAAGGCCGAGGGCATCGGGTACGAACAGCGGATGCAGGAGCTGGGGAAGGTGGAGTATCCCAAGCCGCTGCGGGATTTCATCTACGGCACCTTCAACGATTTTTCCGACCACCACCCCTGGGTGGGCCAGGAGAACATCCGACCCAAATCCATCGTGCGGGAGATGTTCGAAAGCTACCTGAGCTTTGCGGACTACGTGCGCACCTACGACCTCCAGCGCACCGAGGGCCTGCTGCTGCGCCACATCAACAGCACCTTCAAGGTCCTGGTGCAGACCGTGCCGGAGGCCCTCAAGACCGATGAGCTCCGGGAGATGGAAGCCTACCTGGCCGCCATGCTCAAACAGGTGGATTCGAGCCTCCTGGATGCCTGGGAGAGATGCAGAACCCGGCCTTCGAGCGGGAGGAGGCAGCACCGGTGCAGCCCGGCCGCGATCCCCAGGATCCCACGCAGGACCGCCGGACCTTCACGGCGGCCGTTCGGGCCCGGATCTTTGCCTTCCTCCACGCCCTGGCGGGGGCCGACTGGGAGGAGGCCCTGGCCGTGCTGGCCCAGGCCGGGCAGGCGGACCCCCAGGATCTGGAGGACCGACCCTGGACCGAAGAGCGCCTGAAGGGACTCCTGGACGAGTACCGGTCCAACCACGAAGGGCCTCGGCTGGACCCCGAGGGCCGAAACCTGCGCCACACCTATGTGGAACCCAAGGCCGAGGACCCTACCTACCTTGTGGTCCAGCAGATGCTGGTGGATATGGAGGGGGCCAACGATTGGGTGGTGGAGTTCCAGGTGGATCTGGAGGCCTCCCGGGAATTCAAAGCCCTGGTCATGGACCTGGTGCGGGTCGGGCCGTACGCGTGAAACCCCCGCGGGGCGGACCGCGGGGGCTTCTTGGATGTGGGGAACGGGCCTGCAAATGCCCGCCCTTTCATAACGACGCTTTGCCCGAAAGGGAGCCGTCAAAGCCTTGGAGGGCTTTGAAGGCCACCGGGTCTCAGCCCTTGCCGCTGACAACGATGGTTCGGTGATCGGTGGGAGGCGGGCAGAAGGCGGAGTGGGTGCGCAGGGGGGGGGCGCTGCTTTCCACGATTTTTGGTCCGATGA
>CAZPUI010000347.1:1179-5838 GCA_964589695.1 uncultured Solibacteraceae bacterium
AAGGCGGTGTGGGTGCGCAGGAGGGTGATCGAAGTCGCCGTATGAACCTCGGGAATCCGGCCATCCGGCAGGCGGTTGCCCACGGCGACATCCTGGACTTCTCGGTCGCTCAGGGACTGGAGGGTCTCTCGGTGGAGGGTGAGTTTCACGGGATCTCCTGGAATGAATGGGCTGGATCGCCCTCCCTTCGAACCTACCCCCCCTGCATGGCCTTGTCCGACCGGTTGGTGGGCTCGGGCGCGACCGGTCGATGGAAGCCCGCGGGCATGAAAAAGCCCCGTCTCCACTGGGACGGGGCGGGCCCTGGGAGGGGCGAGGGTAGGGCGTCGGGTCCAAGTCCTGCAGTCCCGTGGGAGGGGGGGCGGCGCAACCCGCGGTGGCCTGCAGCTTGAAGGGTTCCGGTTGAATGGGACCTAGCGGCCCGAGGTGCCCGAGACCCTGATGATGAAGGGAGGGAGGATGGGCAAGGGAGGCACCACGATGGGAACCCGGTCCACGGGAGGTTTCGCGGCAGGGAGGGGGTTCAAGGCGCCCTGGATGTGCTCAAGGATCTCCGGGGCAAGGCGACGGGGGGCGTGGATTTTCATGGGGCACTCCTCGGGTTGAAACCTCATGGGGGTTGCGATCAGTATGCCGACCGCCCCCTGTGACCAGCGACCGGTCGAGGAATTTGTTCACGACCGGTCAGCGACGGAGCAAGACGGCCGACAGGGCATCGTCCTTCAGCGCCACCGGGAGGTTCGGGCGTTGCGAGGGGGGCTGCTGGAGCCCCTCCAGGATCTGCTTGAGGGCTGGGCCCTCCGCATCCTGCGGGAAGGTTCGCTGGAAGTCGGCCAAGGCCTCCTGGGCCTGGCGCAGGACCTGGGGATGCCCCGGCTGGAGGGCCAGCTCCGTCAGGCGGATGCGGACCCCTAGGCCAAGGAAGAGGGAGCGTTCGGAGGAGGGCAGGCGTCGGGCCCAGGCCAGGGCGCGGCCCACGGCTTCCCTCGGACCGGGGTTGCCGCGATCCAGGGCCCGGAGCAGCTCGCCCTGGACGAGGAAATCCAGCACTTGCACGGGGGAGGTCCCAAGGCCTGCCTGGGCCGTGGGATCGAGGTGGTCCAGCCAGGGCGTGGGCCCCTCGCCACGCAGGAGGGACCATTGGGCCCCCCGGAGATCCGCCAGGAGCACCAGGGCCAGGCCTTACCCCGTGGCCCGGTGGTGGGCTTCGAAGGCGCTGCGGGCGGCCCCCAGGCTGGAGCTGAAGGGTTGACCCTCCTTCGCCTGGGCCTCGGCGCGGGTGAGGAGGTTCAGGCCCAGGAGCTGCTGGAACCGGGGTGCAGGGTTGGGCTTCGCCAGTTCTTCCTGGAGGAGGCCGATGGCCTCCGCCAGGGGCTCCTGGACGCCCTTGCCCGTGGGCATGCGCTGCTGGGCCAAAAGCCTCAAGGCCCCTGCCAGGTTGGATCGGCGATCCGGATCGGGGGTGATCTCCGACGCCTTGCGCAGCAGGTGGGCGGCCTGCTCCAGGTGTTCCCCCGGGTCCTTGCCCGCCTCGAAGAGGGCCTTCCCCAGGGTGAGGTGGGCGAAGCCCAGGGCGTCATAGCTCTTCCAGCTCGCCTTCCCGGTCTTCAGGGCGGCCTCCCCATGGGCCAGGACCTTGGCCCGGGCCTCCGGGGGGATGCCCCCATGGCGCTCTCCCCGCCAGATGCGCTCTGCCCAGAGCAGGGCCAGTTCCTCATGGGCGCGGGCCCGGGCCTGGTCACCCTCCCGGGCATCCTGGGCAACCCCTTCGGCCAGGGATTGGGCCGTGGCCCAGTCACCCTCGGGGTCCTTGCCCTGGGCCATGGCCAGCCGGCCCCTGAGGTGGTGCAGCAAGGCCGCATCCACCCCGAGGCCGGAGGGCTCCGAGCTGGACTGGAGGGCCCGTGCCTGGGCTTCCAGGGCCCACCGCAGGCAGTCCTCGGGACCTTGGCCCCGCAGGCCCAGGCTGAGGCCCAGGGCCCAGGTCCGTCGGGTGACCATGTGGAGAAGGGTATGGCTGGGGGAAATGCGGGAGGGCGTCTCGAGGAGGTCCAGACCTCGTTCCAGGAGGGTCCTGGCTTCATCCTTCCGACCCGTCGCCAGAAGGCCGGGCACCTCCCACACCAGGGCCATGGCCGCTTCCACCAGGACCTCGCAACGCCAGGGCTCGGCCTGGTAGAGGGCCTCGGCGGTGCGGACCGCCTCCTCGGGACGTTGTTCGATGAAGGCCAGGCGCACCTCGTCCGCGGTGGGCAGGTCCCCCAGGGCGGCCCGAGCGGACCTGATGTGGGCGGCGGCGGGCTGGCGCAGGCTCCGTTCCAGCTCCTGCAGGCGCTGTGACCGCGCCAGGGGGCTGGGCAGGCTCTCCGCCTCCTGCCTAGCCTCCAGGAAGAGCTCCGCCAGGGCTCGGCCCAGGGCCAACCTGACTTCGGGGCCCTGGTACCCCAGGCTCCAGGCGGCCTCCAGCTCCTTCTGGGCCAGGGCAGGCTCCCCCAGGAGCAGGTGGCCCCGTCCCAGGGCCAGGTGACCCGGGCCCCGCAGGGCCGACCCTTGGGGGGCCATTTGACGGCGGATGGCGTCCATGCGCCGACGCACCACCCGGCGTTCGGCGGCGGTGTCATGCAGGGGGAGCATGTGTCCCGCCCGCAGGATGCCCTCCATCTCCACGATCTCTTGACCATAGCGCTGGGCCCAGAGCATCTGGCTCCCCCGCTGCAGGCGGGTCCACACCAGGGTGCCCACCAGGGCCAGGAGGAGGAGGAGGGCGGCCAACCCCAGGCTGCCCACCACCCGATGGCGCCTCCAGCGGCGCCGGAGGCGCTCCAGGAGACCTGGACGCCGGGCCAGGATGGGCTCCCCATCCAGGAAGCGCTGGAGATCGTCCCGGAGCTCCTTGGCGGAGGCATAGCGCTGGGCGGGAGCCTTCTCCAGGCAGGTGTGGACGATGCTGGCCAGGTCCGGCGGAAGGCTGGGCTGAAGGGTGCGGAGGGGGACCGGCTCCTCCTCCAGCACCTTCATCAGGGTTTCCGTGGGGCTTCTGCCCTGGAAGACCGGCTGTCCCCCCAAAAGCTCGTAAAGGGTGGCCCCCAGACCATAGACATCCGTGCGGAAATCCACCTCCTCCTCCCGCACCTGCTCCGGGGCCATGTAGGCGGGGGTTCCCACCACGGCTCCGGCCTGGGTGAGGCCGCCGCCCTCCCAGTCCCGGGCCAGGCCGAAATCCACCAGGTAGGGGTGAAGGCCGTCGGCCTCATCCTTTTCCACCATCACATTGGCGGGCTTGAGGTCCCGGTGGATCAGGCCCTGGCGGTGGGCGGCGTGGAGGGCGTCCGCCACCTGGGCCATGAGACGGGCCTTCTCCATCACCGAGAGGCGGGGTGCGGCCTGGCTCAGGGTGCCGCCATGGATGTACTGCATGGCGATGAAGGGGCGACCCTCCTCCACCCCCACGTGGTAGATCCGGCAGATGGCAGGGTGCTCCACCCGGGCCTGGAGCTGGGCCTCCTGCTGGAGCCGGGCCAAGGCCTCGGGGGCGCCGGAATGCACCCGCTTGATGGCCACCCGCCGCTGGAGGGTCGGGTCGTACCCCAGGTACACCGTGCCCATGCCCCCCGTGCCCAGCAGGCCCAGGATGGTGAAGGGGCCGATGCGGGTGGGGTGCTCGGGGCCCAGGGCACCGGACGGCGGGGGGGCCAGGGTATGCCCTTCCTGGCCATCCCCGCTCACGGTCGACCCGCCATGCGCCGCACTGCCTCCGCCAGCTGGTCGGGATCAAGGGCGCCATATCCCAGGCGCAGGCCCGGCCGGACGGGGTCCTGAAGGTGGTAATGGCCCGGTTCCGGTAGGCGCACACCCCGGTCCCGGCACTGGCGAATCCAGCGATGGAGGTCGAAGCCTGGCCGGGGTTCCACCCACAGGCCCAGTCCGCCCGCAGGGGGCAGGGCATCGAAGGCCCCCGGCCAGGTCCGTTCCACCTGGGCTCAGAGGGTATCCCGGCGCTCTCGATAGGCCTTGCGTGCGCGACGAAGGTGACGCTCCAGTTCGCCATCCCGGATGAGGTCCGCCACGGCCCATTCCATGAGGCGATCCCCCTGCTCGTCCAGTCGCACCCTGATTCGGGTCAGGCGGTCCACCAGGTCCAGGGGGGCCACCAGGAAACCCAGGCGGAGGTGGGGGGCCAGGATTCGGGAGAGGGAGCCCAGGAAGATGACCTGGCCGGAGTGGTCCTCCGAGAGGAGGAGGACGGGTGGAGGGCCTTCGAAGGCGTAGGCACCGTCGCCGTCCTCCTCCAGTACGGCCACCCGATGGGCCTGGGCCAGGGCCAGGAGTTGGGCCCTTGCCGTGGCGTCCAGGGTGCGCCCCGTGGGAAAGGCGAAGGCGGACTGGAGCACCACCAGCTTGAGGGAGCCCGTCCTCAGAAGGACTTCCAGCCTGTCCAGATCCAGTCCCTCCCGGGTCCAGGGAATGCCATGGAGGCGGGCCTGGGGGGCCGCCAGCTGGAGGGCATCCCACACCGAGCGTGGGCCCGGCTCCACCACGGCCATGTCGCCGCCCTTGCGCAGGAGGGAGGAGGCCACCAGCACCAGGGCCATGCGGCTGCCGGGGGTGATGAGGATCTGGTCAGGCTGAACGAAGACACTGCGTTCCGAGCCCAGCCAG
>CAZPUI010000348.1:0-5837 GCA_964589695.1 uncultured Solibacteraceae bacterium
CTGCCCCCGTGGTGGCCGAGACCCTCACGATGGGACAGCCCTCCAGGAAGGTGCCCGCCACGAGGTCCCGAACCTCATCCTCCGCCATTCCGGCGATCCCCTCATCCACCAGGTCGATCTTGTTCAGGGCCACAATGCCGGTGCGAATGCCCAGCACCTGCATGATCTGCAGATGCTCCCGGGTCTGGGGCATCACCCCACCGTCCGCCGCCACGCCGAACAGGCAGACATCGATGCCCATGGCCCCAGCCACCATGGTGTGGATGAAGTCGCGGTGCCCCGGGACATCCACGACACCGAAACTCGCACCGGTGGGGAGATCCAGGTGGGAGAAGCCCAGGTGGATGGTGATGCCCCGACGCTTCTCTTCCCGATGGGTATCGCAGTCGAAGCCCGTGAGCGACCGGATGAGCGAGGTCTTCCCGTGGTCCACATGCCCGGCGGTGCCGAGGATGAGCCGCTTCATGGCTGGCCCCTGGAAATGCGGATCAGGGCCTCGGCAATCCTGGGGATCTGGGGGGCAAAGACCGCGAGCACATCGAGGACCAGTCGCCCTTCCCGCAGCACCCCCAGGACCGAGGGATCCCCCTGCATCAGGGCGGCATGGAGCCGCTCGGCCTCCGTCCCCCTGCCCGCCCCCGGGCATCCGAGGTCCAGGATCTCCACCCCAAAACTGGGGAGGAATTCGCCCGGCAGGGAGCCACCCCCGCATTGACCGGGGCTATTCACCACCCTGCTGGGCACACCACCCTCCGCCAGGGCGGCCTGGAGCGCTTCCGCGAGTCCCTTCAGCTCCTCGGGCGAGCGGGCCAGGAAAGCCGCCACGGGATTATGCCGTTCCATGTCCCCGGACGGGCAGAGGTGCCCCTGGCAGGCGGCCAGCAGGGCTCCGTAGGTCAACTTGTCCACCCGAAGGGCGCGCATGAGGGGTGCCTTGACCAGGGGCTCGATCCAGGACCTGCGGCCCACGAGAATGCCCGCCTGGGGTCCCCCCAGGAGCTTATCCCCGCTGAAGGACACCAGGTCCGCGCCCTCTGCGAGCAGCCCCTGAACGTGGGGTTCACGACTCGGGCCTTCCAGCACGGGGCCTTCCTCCCCACGGGGTGTCCCGGACACATCGTTGCCGCGCCGTCCAGCCTTTCCCCCACTCCCGTCCTGGACAGCCATGGCCCGTGCAAAGGGACGGATCAGGCCTGAACCCTGATCGAAGAAGAGGGGCAGTCCGTGGGTCCGGGCCAGGTCGGCCAGGTCCCGCACGCGGGCCTCCTCGGTGAACCCCACCATCCTGAAGTTCGAGGGGTGCGCCTTGAAGATCATGGCCGTGTTCGGCCCGATGGCCCGGGCGTAGTCCGACAGCCGGGTGCGATTGGTGGTGCCCACCTCGACCATGCGCGCCCCGCTGGCGGCCATGACTTCGGGTAGACGAAAGGCCCCCCCGATTTCGATGAGTTCGCCCCGGGACACGATGACCTCGCGCCCCCCCGCCAGGACCGACAGGGCGAGCAGCAGGGCGGCGGCATTGTTGTTGACCACGAGTGCATCCTCGGCCCCCGTGAGCGCGCACAGCAGCTCCCGGGCGTGAACGCTGCGCGCACCGCGGCGTCCATGGGTCAGATCGAATTCCAGGTTGCAGTAGCCGGAGGCCGCTTCGCCCATCGCCTCCAGCGCCGCGGTCCCAAGGGGGGCACGGCCCAGGTTCGTGTGCAGGATGATGCCGGTGGCATTGATGATGGGCCGCAGCGAGGGACGATGTGCGGCCCCGAGGACCTGGTCCAGACCCGCGAGCAGGGCTTCGCGGGAGGGCGCCGCTTCCCCGGTCAACACGGCCTGACGGGCCTGTTCCAGGAGGGATCGCAGGGTGTCCCGCACCGCCCCGCGACCATAGCGGTCCTCCAGCAGGCGCGCTTCAGGCGCTTCCAGAAGGCCTCCGATGCTTGGAAGGCCTCGCAGCGCGGCATTGCGAAGCCCGTCATCCATTCAGTGGAAGCCCAGGGCGAATGGCAGAGAGGGCAGGAATCGAACCTGCCACGGACGGTGTTATCCGCCCGCTATTGGTTTTGAAGACCAACTGGACCACCAGATCCTTCCTCTCCATGGTTCGACGAGTGCGCTCAGAAGACTTCGGGGTACCCGATGTCCAGGAAGGCATTCTCCAGCCGATGTTTGTGTCCCAGCTCCATGGCCGCAAGGTTCATGTAGAGGTTCTTGTGGGAAGGGCTGAGGCAGGATCGCGCCATGTCGGTGTAGAACTTGGCGGCGGCCTCCTCCTTCTTCATGGCCAGGGCGATGGCATCCGCCGGCTTCATGTCCAGGGACAGGTCGGGCATGGGGACGGATTCCGCAATCTTCCAGTCCTCCACCTGCTTGAAATCCATCACCAGGGCATCGTCCTTCCGGAAGCGCTCCAGCAGTTCCTGGTGCCCCAGTTCCTGCTGGGCCAAGTCCGCGAACAGCTCCTTCACGAAGGCATCCTTCGTCTTGAGGGAGAGGCCCTTATAGAACTCGTAGGCTTCCATCTCGCGCGTGCAGGCGCCTGCGAGCAGTTCGTCGAATTCGGCTCGGTCCATGACAATCTCCTAGTGAAGGGTGAAGAAGGGATTCAGCCGTGCTGTGCCAGGGCGGCCTGCCAGTAGGCGTCATAGTCTTCCTGGGTATTGAGATTGTAGTACCACCCCTTGGGCATGGGGGGGTAAACCACCTTCAAGCCAGGGAGTACGGAGATGATTCGACGTTCTCCCCTCGCCAGCGCGGCTTCGGCATGGGGAATCACCGACTTGCGATAGACGGCGAAAAGCGGCTCGAAGCCACCTTCGTCGGACACCGGCATGACCACATCGGCCCCCTCGGAGAGCCGCATCAATTCCCGGATGAAGGCCAGGTCCAGGACCGGGATATCACAGGCGATGGCCAACATGCGGTCCGTGGGACTGGCCTTGAGACAGGAAAGGATCCCCATGAGGGGGCCCTGACCTGGGACCTCGTCAGGAATGATGGGCAGCCTCAGGAAGGCGTATTTGGCGGGGTCGTTGGCACTGACCAGCAGCTCCGGGAAGTGGGGTGCCAGCTGATCCGCGATCCGGTCGATGAGGGGCTGGCCACCCACCTGCATGAGGCTCTTGTCGTGTCCCATGCGTCGGCTCTGCCCCCCCGCCAGGATGACCGCCGTCGCATCGAAGGGGAGAAACCAGGAACCTTGCTCGAAGCGGCAGTCCTCGGGGGACAGGGTCCAATCCGCGCCATTGAATGCCACCCTCCGGTCCGCCAGGGTGATCAGGGCGGCGGCCGAGGCCTTGGCAGGGACGGCCTGCTCCGGGTGGATCATCAGGAAAAGCCCGGGCTCGAGGACCCGCCGGGCCGTGTTGGATTCACAGACGATGGCACCCCCCCGGGGAACGACCTCCAGGAGCGCCTCGATCCCCTCCTGAAGATGCTCGCGCCGCACCCGAAGCCAGAGGACACGATGGGCACCCGCCCGGAGCATCCGGGACGTGTCCTTCATCCGCAGGGGATCCTGCTCCTCACTGATGCTGTAGCGTCCCTCCAGGGAAGTACACACGCCGCAGCCCTCGCCGCCCCGCGGGCAGTTGCCCGCGGTTTCGGAGATTGCGGTGATCTTGAGCCCCGTCACATGGACATCCGGCGCCAGCCTCTTGATCAAATGGCAGGCGAACTCCGTCTTGCCGACGTTGCGGCCCGTGGCGCCGATCATCAGCATGTCGGGTCTCGAAATCATCTTCCCCATGGATCGAGTATCCCTCCAGTCGGTGGGGCTGTGCTCGCTTGTTTTGTGGAGGCCACCTCGCCCAGGGCTCGCTCCCCGTGGGCATTCCGAGGGCAATCCCTCGGGTGGGAGTCCGGGAATGAAATCCCGCAGGATGCGGGACCTTCACGGGGCCAGGCCTCGCGGGGGGCGAGACCTGGCCTCGGGTCATCCCTGGATCAGGATCCGCTGGGCACGGGGCGAACCCGGGCCGCGCAGGCCTTGTATTCCGGAATCTTGGAAATGGGATCCAAGGCATCGTTGGTGAGTTGGTTGGCGGCGGCCTCCACGAAATGGAAGGCCATGAACAGGGCCCCTTCGGCGATGCGGTCGGTCACATTGGCGCGGGTGGTGACGGTGCCCCGACGCGACTGGACTTGCACCATGGCTCCGTGGAGCACCCCCAACTTCTTGGCGTCGTTGGGATGGATCTCGACCTCGCCATCGGGAACCAAGGTGTCCAGGATCCTGGCGCGACGACTCATGCTACCGGTGTGGTAGTGCTGCAACAGGCGCCCCGTGGTGAGCCGGAGGGGGTATTCGCCATCGGGCTCTTCCGCCGGCGGACGGTAGGTCAGGGGCACCAGCAGGGCCTTGCCACGGGCGAATTTTCCCTTGTGGAGAATGGCCGTGCCGGGATGCTCTTCGGTGGGGCAAGGCCATCGCAGGCCGCTCTTCTCGAGACGCTTGTAGGTCATGCCGTGGTAGGACGGGGTGACCTTGCGCATCTCTTCGAAGAGCTCCTCCGGATTGGAGGGGAAGGCTGGACACCCGAGGCGCGTGGCGAGCTGGGCCAGGATCTCGGCATCTTGGCGGACACCCGGGAGGGGAGCGATGACCGGCCTTCCAATTTGCACGCGGCGTTCAGTGTTGGAGTAGGTGCCAAGCTTTTCGGCAAAGGAGGCCGCAGGCAGCACGACATCGGCGAGCTGAGCCGTTTCCGTCAGGAAGATGTCCTGGACGATGATGAAGTCCAGTTTCCGGAGCTGCTCTTCGGCGTGGTGCAGGTTCGGATCCGCCACCATCGGGTTCTCGCCCATGATGTAGAGGGCGCGGATTCCCTCACCGGCGGCGTTGATCATATCGGTGACCGTCATTCCGATCGCCGCGTCCATCGTGTCGACGTCAATCTTCCAGAGGTCCGCGTACTTCTGGCGAACGGCGGCGTCCACCACGGGCTGATAGCCGCTGAACACGTTCGGCAGCGCGCCCATGTCGCAGGCACCCTGCACATTGGACTGGCCCCGCAGGGGATTGATGCCTCCACCTTCGATGCCTAGGTTGCCCGTGATGAGGGCCAGGTTGGACACGGCCTTGACGTTGTCCACCCCGTGGGAGTGCTGGGTGATGCCCATGCTGTAGTAGATGGCGGCCGTGCCATGGGTGGCGTAGAGCTTGGCGATGTCGTACAAGTCGCCCGCGGCGATTCCACTCAGCTCCTCAACCTTCTCCGGGGTGAAGAAGGCAAGGCTCTTCTCATAGTCCTCCCAGCCCTCGCAGAGCTCGGAGATGAAGTCCATCTTGTGCCATCCCTCGCGGACGATGATGTGCTGCAGTCCCATGAGGACCGCCACATCGCTGCCGCTCTTCTGGCGCTGGTGGATGGTGGCGATCTTCGCGAGATCGATTTCCCGGGGATCGATGACGATGAGTTTCACGCCGTTCTTGCGAACGGCCCGCTTGATGAGGCCCCCGAACACGGGATGCCCCCACGTCGTATTGCTGCCGATGACCAGGATGACGTTGGACTTCACCGCCTCCTGCATGCTGTTGGTCATGGCTCCGGAACCAAGGGTGGCTGCCAGACCGGCAACCGTGGAGCTGTGTCAAAGTCTTGCGCAGTGGTCTATGTTGTTGGTCTTCAACACCCCCCGCGCGAAGCGCATCATCGCGTAGTTCTCTTCGTTGGTGACCTTGGCGGAGCTCAGGCATCCGATGGCCGGGTGTCCGTGGTCATTCAGGGTGGAGGCCAAACCCGACGCCGCGACGTCCAGGGCCACATCCCAGGAAGCTTCCACCAGCCTGCCTTCCTTGCGGATCATGGGGTGGGGTATGCGATCGGAATGGTTTACGGATT
>CAZPUI010000349.1:0-5831 GCA_964589695.1 uncultured Solibacteraceae bacterium
GAACCGCGAGCTCAAGGAGAGCCAGGCGAACTTGGAACACCTCCGGGCCCATCTGGCGGAGTTGGTGGAGGTGCGCACCCAGGAGCTGGAGGCAGCCCAGCGGGAACTCGTCCAGCAGGAGCGGCTGGCCGTGCTCGGGCAGCTCACGGCCACCGTGGCGCACGAGATCCGGAATCCCCTGGGGTCCGTTCGCTCGAGCATCTACTCCGCTGGGCGCGCCCTTGAGAATGGCAACCTCACGCGGATCCCCGAGGCCCTGGCCCTGGCGGAGCGGAACGTGCAGCGATGCGATGGCATCGTGAGGGATCTGCTGGACTACGGGCGCCGCAGGGAACTGTATCCCGTCCCCACGGACATGGACGCCTGGGTCGCGGAGATGCTGGACGAAGTGAACGTTCCTTCCGGGGTGACCCTCACCCGAAGGCTCCAGACCCAGGGCTGCGTGGTCCCTATCGACCAGGAACGCTTCCGTCGCGCCCTGCTCAATGTCCTCGGCAATGCCTTCGACGCCCTGGAAGGCGGGGGCGAGGTCCAGATCACCACCCGATGTGATGAGGACTCCTTCTGCATCCGGGTGCAGGACACTGGCCCCGGAATTCCCCCGGCCGTCCAGGCACGGGCCTTCGAACCCCTCTTCACCACCAAGCCCTTCGGGTTCGGACTCGGGCTGTCCGTGGTGGCCAACGTCCTGGAAGAGCTGGGGGGGAAGGCTCGAATCGAATCGCCCGAAGGTGGGGGCACCTGTGTGGAGATGTGCCTGCCTAAGAGGGTGTAGCCGAAAAGTGGCAGGCCCGCGACGGTGGTCAGCCGCGTGATCCGACAAGGTGAGCGGCGAAAGGGGATGTGGTTTAGATGATCCTGGCCTCGATGGCCTGGAGCACGGCCTGGGTCCTGGAGTGGGCGGACAGCTTCTTCAGGATGTGGTGGACATGCACTTTCACGGTGTTCTCACTGATGTGGCAACGAAGTCCGATTTCGCTGTTGGAGAGGCCCGCCGCCATGGCCTCCAGCACCTGCAGTTCCCGGCGGGAGAGCAGACTGGGCAAGGCCTGGGGCCTCGGCATCCTGGATGGGGCCTGGGAGAGAAAGCCCTGGAGCACACGGGAGAGCACGGACCGGGGCGCCCAGAAATCACCCTGGTGGATGGAGAGGAGGGCGCGCTCCATCTCCTCGTGGGTCAGGTTTTCTTCCAGGAAGCCCGCCAGACCCGATCGAAGGAGGTCCTCCTGCTCAGGTTCATTGCGGTTGGAGTTGATGAGGACAACCTTGCTTCCGGGAAAAAGGGGGTGGGGCGAGGGCAGTGCTTCCGTCTCGGGATGGCAGCCATCGCAGACCAGCATGAGATCCACGGTAGGACTGAAGTCCAGGGGACGGAGGGCCGCCAGGTCCCGCACCCGCTGGACGAGGCGGAACCGGGGGCGCGTCTGGCAGAACTGCTCCAGCCCCGCTCCCACCAGGTGGTGGTTGCATACCAGCAGCAGGTTCACCGTGGCCCCTGGCGTGCCGGCCATGCGCGCCGCCAATTCCTCCCTTCGCACCTTCAGGGCACGCTCGAGTTTCCGGAGGATCTCGCGGGGGTCCTCGGTCTTGGCCACGTAGTCGAAGACACCGAGCTTGGTGGCCTGCACGGCGCTTTCAAGGGTGGGATAGGCGGTGATCATCAACACCTTCAGGCAGGCGTCGGCTTCGAGGAGACGCGCGCAAAGGTCCAGCCCGCTTTCCGAGCGCAGCCTCATGTCCACCAGGCAGGCTTCCACGGGAGCCGCCTCCAGCTCCTCCAGGGCGGCGGCAATGGTGGAGGCCGTATGGACCTCGTAACCACTCTCTTCGAGCATCATCCGGTAGGCCGTAAGGACATCCGGTTCGTCATCCACCAGGAGGATGGGTGTGTGTTGAGCCATAACGGTCTGGGAGCTCCTTGGTGCTCAGCTTAGGGTGCAGGAGGCTCCCAGGCCAGCAGGCAACCCCCAAGGGTCGACCCTCCGGAGCCCTGGAAAGGGATCGAAATTTTCCATCCGCCTTCGACCGGGGAAAAGGAGCCGAGCCCCGCCCCCGCCCGGGATCACCCAAATTAGCTAGGCCGCTTAACACCAGCTAATTCCATCTTTATATCTTCCGGGTGCGTTGTCGCAACGGGCCCAGCTGCTATGTTCGATCCTGGGAATCCGGTACGACTTGGAACCTGGAAACCCGCACCGAGGATCAAGCCTCCCAGGGTCGAAGGGGCCGAGCCCCGCCTCGGTGCATCCCTTCTAGAACGTCCATCTTCCGCACTGGCCCACCCGTCGGCCAGGGGAGATGGGTCTGTCGCCACGAGGACCACGTGCGCATCCGCTCCCTGCTGTCGCTGTTTCTGCTGTGCGCATGCCTTTGGGCCCAGGGGCTGGAGGACGGTCCCCAGGTGCTCTGGGAGGGGTCCACCGCCCGGGTCCTCCGGGTACACGGGGGCAAACTGCAGGAGCGGCGCCTGGGAAAACCCTGGAGGCTGGCCCTGGAGGGACTCCCGCCCCTGAGCCTTGACCCCGCCCCCCTGAAGCTTCCTCCCGCCGTGTGGCCCGAACCCGCGCGCATCACGGCCGTGAGCGATATCCACGGGAACCTGCGGGGATTCAAGCACCTGCTCCAGGCCCAGGGTGTGGTGGATGCCCAGATGCGCTGGTCCTATGGGAAGGGCCATCTGGTCATCCTCGGCGATGTGGCGGACCGCGGCCAGCAGGTCACGGAAGCCTTCTGGTTCATCCGCAGCCTCGAAGCCCAGGCGAGCCAGAGCGGTGGCCAGGTGCACATGCTCCTGGGCAACCACGAGCTCCTGCTGCTCCGGGGGGATCATCGCTACCTGGCTCCGAAATACCGGTCTCTGGAGACCCTCTACCCCCGCACCGTCAGCGGGATGGCCGGTCCCGATTCGGAACTGGGCCGATGGCTCCGGACGAGGCCCACGGCGCTGCGACTGGGCCGCTTCCTGTTCGTGCATGGTGGCATCTCCCCGGCCCTGGCCAACCCGACCCTCGACCTCGACGCACTGAACGCCGAAATCCGGACGCTCCTGGATGACCCAGGAAAGCCCTCCCTCCTGGGATCCGAAGGGCCTTTCTGGTACCGCGGGTTGCTCCCGGAAACCGAGTCCCGGCGACCGGCCGCCTCGACCTCCGAAGTCCAGGCTGTCCTGCGCAGTTGCGGCGCGGAAGCCGTGGTCGTGGGCCACACCACCCTGCCCCAGGTGGAGGGCTTCCACGGGGGCCGGGTTTTTGGCATCGATGCGGGGCTGAAGGATGACCAACCAGGGGGTGTCTGGATCTGGCTGGACGGACGTCCCTGGCGGGGTTTGTCCGATGGCCGCAGGGAGCCCCTTGGCTTCCCCGCACAACCTCTGGGCCTCCCGAGTCAGACCCGCTTCCGTTCATTCACCCCCATCCCTGAGGAGATCTCACCATGCCACGCCAACTCCACCACCTGGGGCTTGCAGGCCTGCTTTGCCTGAGCTTCGGAGCGACCCTGGGGGCTGTGACCCCCAACCTTCCCTTCGCCTTCAAGCTCCGCATGGGCATGCAGGCAGGTTCCGCCAAGGATGCCCTGACCCGCCGCACCCTCGGGTTCGGGCTGGAGGCTGGCATGGTCAGGGGTCCCAACCGATTCGCGCTGGAGCTGGGCTGGAGCTACAAGCCCGGGGACCAGTTCAAGGTCGACCCAAGCACGATTCCCGTGGCACCCGGCCGCGTGCTGCAGCCCGGGAATGGTGTCGATGTCAGAAAGAACGAACTGAAGGGACTGGCGGCACGGTGCAGTTGGCAGCGGGACCTGGGCCCCATGGCGCTCCAGGTGGGGATCCAGGCCGGGGGCAGCCAGTACCGGCAGGAATACATCGGCGACCTGCAGGGCACCACGGCGGCAGACCCGACCAAGGTGGTGTTTCGCGACACCTACAACGGGGTGCTGACCAAGGGGGGCATCACCCTGAGTCCCTACGCCGGCCTCGCGTGGTCGCTGGATGCCATCTCGTCCCTTGAGATCAGTGTCCTGGCGCTCCGCTACCGCGCCGTGAGCTACAGCCACCAGGCGGGCTACGCCAATGGAACAAACAACAACGTGACCAAGGATTCCATCGTGGGGGCCAACCGCATGATCCCCCACCTGGAACTCACGTACGTCGTCCGGTTCTAGGAGGGACACCATGCTGCGACACACCGGCCGATACACCCTTTCCCTGCTTGGGTTCCTGCTCGTGGGTTCGCCCCATGTCCAGGCCCAGATCACCACGGGCACCCTGACGGGCGTGGTGAAGCGACCCGATGGCAAACCCTTGGCCCAGGCCCGGGTGGTCCTCACCTCCCCCGCCCTCTTCTCCCCCAGGGTGCTCACCACCAACGAGCGGGGCGAGTGGCGAGACCCCCTGCTTCCGCCGGGCTACTACACGATCGCCGCCTCGGCCCCAGGCCATGTGGGGGCCAGTGCCACGGAGATCCGGGTCAGTCTGGGGGCATCCCTGCGCATGGACTTGGTCCTCAAGCCCACGGCCGTGGCTGAGACCGTGGTGGAGGTGGTGGCCGATTCCTCCACGCGGGTGGACAAGGCCGACACCAAGGTTTCCGTGAACTACTCGGGGGATCAGCTGCTGAGCCTGCCGACTCCGGACCGCAGCTTCTCCGGGGCCCTCTACCTGGCCCCGGGCGTGGCCGAGGCGGGATCCGGAGGTCCTGCCATCCGGGGCGGCATGTCCAACAGCACGCTGTATCGCGTGGATGGCACGGACATCAAGAACGACTACAGTGGCAACCGCACCGGCACAGGGGTGCTGGAGGACATGATCGAGGACGTCCAGGTGGTGGTATCACCCCTGAACGCGCGACTGGGCCGAACCACCGGCGGGGCCGTGAATGTGGTCACCAAGCAGGGGGGCAACACCTTCACGGGATCCCTGAGGTTCAACCTGGACCGGAACTCCTGGCGGGCGGGCCGACACGAGGAGTGGCCGAGCTACGCCGCCGCCGAAACGGACACCCTCACCAAGGAGATGATCCTGACCCTGACGGGACCCATCGTGAAGGACCGGGTATGGTTCACCTTTGCCACCCGCCATATTCCCGATGACACGTATCCGGCGGTCATGGCCCCCTTCAACACGGCGCCGGACTACAACCGGGCCTACCTGACGGGCCATGCGGGCATGGATGCCACCACGCTGGCGGGCCCTTCGGGATTCACGTTCACCACCTTTGACGGAACCAAGACCTACTACCGCAAAGACACGGATCGGTACTACGAGGGGAAGCTCTCCTTCGGGCTCCACGCCGATCACATCCTGGACCTGACCCTGATGCGGGAAACCAACCTCAGTGGCAACCGGGGCAGCAGTTCCTACATCACCATTGCGCAGATGACGGACCAGTTCGTGGTGCGCAAGAAGTACGGCCTGAACTACCGCGGCCTGCTGTCCAGCAACGCCTTCATCGAGGCGCGCATCAACGACTACCACAGCGAAGACAACTGGCCGAAGTACTTCCACCCCACCATTGGCGACAACATTGCCGTCACCGTGAAGGATTCCAACGGTGGCGCCCGGGAGGCCTTCACCAACCACTATCGGGCCGATGCCGTGGAGATCCGCGGCAACCGCAGTGGTGGCGTGAACCTCAAGCTCTACTGGGAGGGGGCAGGCCAGCATGAACTTGACCTGGGGGCCGAATACTACACAGGGCGCCGGAAGTTCGCCGACCAGTACCCCAATCCCCGCTATTTCCCCGTGGGCGGTGTCCACCAGGGACTACTACCCGGAGCGGCTCACCTCGCTGGCCGCGCACTTCAAGGTGGACATGAAGACGCCGGTGCGCCGC
>CAZPUI010000350.1:0-5831 GCA_964589695.1 uncultured Solibacteraceae bacterium
GCCCGAGAAGGGCCCACTCAGGAGTGCAAAGCGGGGCCGGTGGAGCCGGGCCGCCAGCAATTGCACCTTCTGCTGGTTGCCCTTGGAAAGGGTGCTGACCTTCTCCTGGGCACGATCCGTGAGTCCCAGGCGCTCCAGTCCCGCCCGGGCCGAGGCCTCCGCACTTCGGCGCTCCAGGCCCCGCAGGCGTCCGAAGTACACCAGCTGGCGTAGCACCGTCTGGTCCAGGTAGAGCCCGCGCTCCTCGGGCAGGTAGCCCAGTTCCTGGGCGGGGACCCGCCCATGGACCTCGTTTCCCAGCCCCCGGTAGGCGATGCGCCCCCCATCCGGGAGCAGGAGCCCCGTGAGCATGCGCACCGTGGTGGTCTTGCCGGCCCCATTGGGTCCCAGCAGCGCAAAGATTTCCCCTGGGCGAATGGAGAAATGGAGACCATCCACCGCCTTCACCGTGGCGAAGCCCTTCTCCAGCGCCTCCACCACCAACAGGGGTTCCGAGCCTGGGTCCATGGGTTCCTCCTAGGCCTTGGTCTTGAAGTCCTTCCCCAGCCACCCCTTGGCCATGAAGAGGAAGACCGGGCTGATCACGGCGATGCCGCCGAAGAGCAGCCACATGGGGCCCGTGTTCGTGGGTCCCACGGCGGGGCAGAAGCGGGCCAGGGCCGCGCCGGAATAGATGGGCACCAGCATCTTGGTGAGGAACCAGGGGAGCTGGGCCACCCCCATGTAGGCTCCCGTGCGGCCCTCGGGGGCGATCTCCGCCGCGAACTGGAGGAAGCGGGGCTGCCACATGGCCTCGCCGATGCTGAGGACCAGCACGTAGCCGAAGAGTCCCGCCACCGTGGGGCCGAAGGCCAGGAAGAAGGGCGGCAGGGCCATCACCGCCGTGCCCAGGATCATCATGCGGTATACCTTCACCTTGCTGGTGAGGGCCGCCACGATGGGGCAGAGGATGAAGACCAGCAGGCTCGAGGCCTGGGTGGCCGTTTCGAACTTGGCCCCCACCCAGGTGCCCGCGAAGGCCCGGCTCACGTACTGGGGCAGGATCAGCCACACGTAGGCGAAGAGGGTCTGGACGGGGATGAGGCAGAAGATGAAGGCGAAGAATTTGGGGTCCGCCAGGGGGTGGTTCCTGAGCCAGTTCAGGAGGCGCTCCCCCGGGGGCAGGGTCTTGACCCGCGCCCGTTCCGTGTCCGCCTCGGCCTTGGTTTCCGCCGCCTTGGCCGCCTCTTCATCGCTCCGTCCCTCCAGGGCCTGGGCCCGGGCCTTCTCGTAGGTGCGCCGGTTCAGCAGGGCGAAGAGCAGGAGCAGGCCCAGGAGGCTGGCCCCCGCGTAGAAGCCCAGGGCCCCATGGAGCCCGAAGCGCTCCCGGATCGTGGACATGAAGGTGGGCAGCCAGCCCCCCAGGTTGTTCACGGCGTAGAGCATGGCGAAGGCCATGCCCGCGGTGGCGGGGGTGGTGAGCTGGCGCACCCCCGCGTAGATGGCGGGCTGGTACATGCCGAAGCCGATGACGATGAAAAGCAGGGCCAGGGTGGCCAGCTTGTTGAAGGGGCTGAGCACCCCCCCCACCTCGAGTCCGAAACCCGGCAGGGCGGCCAGGAGGATCCGGCCCGCCAGCATGCAGAGGATGCAGATGAAGAGCGTGCGCCGCAGCCCCCAGCGGTCCACCCGACTCCCGAAGAAGAGCATGGCCAGCGTGATGCCCGAGGTGAGTACCCCCACCATGCCGCCCGCCTGGACATCCCCCAGCTTCGCGTACTGGTTGAAGTACATGGCCAGGTAGGCCAGGGTCCCGAAGTAGACGAAACCCTCGATGAAGTAGCTCAGGTTCAGGCCCCACAGGGCCCTGGGGGCATGGATCAGATCGATGAAGGGCTGGGTGATCTCCCGGAGGGGGGATTTGGAGGTTTCAACGGGCGCGGCGCTCAAGGCAACTCCAGGCAGGGGGTTCAGGGATCCAAGCGAACGGGTTCCCCCAAATCTACCGTGATTCCGGCCGCGCCCTGCCCCCGGGCTTGCCGGGCAAGGTGAATCGTGAAAGGCTGAACCTGACATCCACCCTGGGTGTCGGGAAGCCGGTGAGAATCCGGCACTGCCCCGCAACGGTGAACGCTCCCATCTCGGGAAGACCTCGCCGAGGCCACTGGAGGGAACTCCGGGAAGGCTTCGGGAACACCGCAAGGTGTTTGTCGCGCGCAAGTCCGGAGACCGGTCCAGGGACGACCCCAACCGCCGCGGGAGCGGTTCGGATCGCCGGGCTCCCGCCCGCCGGTTCGCGCTTCCGCCTTCATGCGAGGAGGCATGACGTGGGCCATCCGCGAATCCTGTGCCTGTTGACCCTGGGAGCCAGCCTGCTGGCCACCGACTCCGTCGAGACCACATCCGTCCAGGGGGGACCGCCCGGCCGCGCCAACGAAGCTGGGCGACCCACCGGAGATCCATGCGCGGCCTCTTCGTCCCACCTCGGCCCCCGCAGCGAACGCGGGCAAAGCCCGCATTCGCTGCCACCCCCGGAACCCCCGCTCGAGTCCGACGACAAGACCAAGCCCAAACCCAAGTCCGAGGCCGGGGCCACCGTCACCGTGACGGCGGAAGCCACCCAGGTGGAGGTCATCAAAACCCCCAACCCCGTGAAGGTGATCACCCGGGAGCAGATCGCACGGGAGGCCCCCCGCACCCTGTCCGAACTGCTGGCGGCGCGGTTCCCTGGCCAGATCGTCACCAACGGCGGGGTGGGCACCCTGGCGGGCTTCAACCTCGCCGGAGCCCGCAGCCAGGATGTGACCGTCACCCTGGATGGCATCCGCCTGACGGATTCCACGGGCTTCGGTTCCGTGAACCCCAGCAGCATCGGCATGGTGGGCATCGAGCGGGTGGAAGTGCAGCAGGGCCCCTGTTCCACGCGCTTCGGCGCCGACGCCATGGGAGGCGTGGTGGCCCTCCACAGCGCAGGCAGCGCGGGCGAAGGGTTCCAGGGCGAGGCCCTGCTGGGGGCCGGCAACCAGTCCATCCTTCACGGGCGGTTTTCGGGGTCCTATGGGTTCACCAAGGGCTGGATCCGGGCCGCCTTCCAGGCCGACCGGGAGGCCCAGGCCACGGAAACCAAGCATCCCTACCGCAGCTATGGCAGCTTCTTCTCCACCGGCTGGGGGCTGGGGGAGAACCACCTGCTGTCCCTGACCTTCCGGAACACCTTCCAGGGGGTGCCCATCCCCTACCAGAGCGTGAGCCCCACCAAGCGCACGTACAACCCCGATCGAGAATCCAACGCCCGGGGCCAGCAGTTCATCGCCAGCCTGCGCAGCAACCTGGGGGACAACCTCCAGGGGGAACTGAGCCTGGGCCACGCCACCCTGGATCGCGAGGAGCCCAACGACTTCGCCAAGAAGCGGGAGCCCTTCCGGGGTCACCGGTACCAGGCGGTGGCCGCCCTCCACTGGACCCCCGTGACGGAACTGGGGTTCAGCCTGGGGCTGGACGCCCATGAGGATTCCGCCCGCCTCTCCGACTACCAGGGGGGGTTCGATGAGGGTGAGGGCAGCTACCTGGCCACGAGCCTGGAGGGTCGATGGCAGGCCCTGGAGCCCCTGCGCCTGGTGGGTTCGTACCGCCACCAAAGGTTCCGACAGGCCTATCAGTTCACCCACTTCGCCGGATCGCCCTCCCAATCGAAGGAGAAGGGCACCTGGAAGCTGGGGGCGAACCTGCTGCTGGGCCAGGGCCACCGGCTCTATGTCTCCGGTGGCACGGGCTTCGGCCTGCCCTTCCTCTATGCCGTGATGTACCAGGCCAAGACCCTCCTCGATCCCGACAGCTACCAGTACAACCCCAGCGCCCACCGCCCCCTGGAGCCCGAACGGAGCCGCTTCCTGCAGGGGGGCTGGACCTGGGAGCAGGGACCCTGGTCCGCCCGGGTGGAGGCCAGCCGCACCACCTTCGATCGCCTCCTCTACTTCGACCTGAACCAGTACCTTTACGCCAATGGCCAGGACATCCGGATCCAGGGCGTGGAGGGCGCACTGACCTACCGCAAGGAAGGCTGGGGGGTCGAGGGGTTCGTCCGCAGCCAGGAGGCCCGGGACCTCCAGGCCCCCGCGGGCCAGGAGTTCAGCACGAACAGTGTGATCCGCCGCCCCTTCGCCACCTTCGGACTGACGGCCTTCTGGGCGCAGGGCCCCTGGAGGGCGGATGTGCGCTGGAACCGCACGGGGCCCAAGTACGAAAACTTCGGCGGCTACCCCGCCAAGCTGGGGGCCTCCAGGGTCCACTTCAGCGATGTGGCCGCCAGCCTGCGCTACCAGGTGAACAAGGCCTGGGAGGTGGCCCTGAAGGGCGAAAACCTGCTCCAGGCTCGCTGGACGGTGGACGAATGGAAGGCCCAGGCCATGGACGGCCGCAACAACGCCTACCAGGTCTTCGGCTTCCCGGCCCAGCCCCGGACCGTCCAGTTGGAAGCGCGCTATCGTTTCTAAGATCGAGGATGGAGGTCACATGCACCGATGGCTGGCGGCAATCCTCCTCGGGGCGGCAGTCCTGCTGGCCGGAGCCCCGCCCCGCCGGGTGGTCAGCCAGGCCGTGGGCACCGACGAACTGCTGTTGGCCCTGGCGGAGCCCACCCAGATCGCGGCCCTTTCCCACCTGGCCCAGGATGGGCGCTATGCCCCTTCCGCGGAGCAGGCCAAGCGCCACCCGGCCCTGCGCAATTCCACCGCCGAAGAGATCCTGCGCTTCCGCCCGGACCTGGTGTTGACCACCGGCTATGCCCCCCCAGAAAGCCTGGTGCTCCTGCGCCGGGCGGGGGTGAGGGTCCACGTGGTGCAGCGCTTCGAGCGCCTGGAGGAGGTCCTCGCCAACCTCAGGGATGTGGGGAAGCTCTTGGGCCGGGAGGCCGCCGCCGAGGCGGTGGTGAAGGCCACGGAAACCCAGGTGGCGGCCCTGCGGACGCGCCTGGCCGGGGTAACCCCGGTGCGGGTGATGTCCGCGGGCATCTACCCCTTCGTCTCCGGGGCTGACACCTCCTTCCAGGACATCTGCGACCATGCCGGGGCCCTGAACGTGGCCGCGGAAGCGGGACTGAAGGGCATCGTGGCCATGCCCGGAGAGCAGCCCCTGGCCTGGAAGGTGGAGGTGCTCGTCGGCCCCTCGGAACGGGGCCAGGACCTGGCGGCCCAGCTGCGGGACCGGAGCCCCTACCGGCACCTGCACGCCCTCAAGCGGGGGCGCCTGGTGACCCTGCCGGGGGCCTTGTTTTCGGCCACCAGCCACCGGAGGGTGGAGGCCTACGCATGGCTGGCCCGGGCCCTGCACCCGGAGCGATTCCGGTGAACCCCCTCGGCCCCCGGGGGGCCCTCCCCCTCCTTGCCCTGCTGGTGCTCCTGGCCGCGGGAGCCTCCCTGGCCTTCGGGGACGCCACCCTACCCCTCCGGGATCTAGCTGCGGCCCTGCTCGGGGGGGGCTATGAATTGGCCCGCACGGTGCTCTGGGATATCCGCCTGCCCCGCACCCTCGTGGGCCTGGGGGTGGGGGCGGCCCTGGGCGCTTCCGGCACGGTGATGCAGGCCTTCTTCCGCAACCCTCTGGCCAGTCCCGGCCTGCTGGGGGTGAGCAGTGGCGGGGCCCTGGGGGCCGTGGCGGCCCTGGCGGTGGGGGGCACGGGCAGCCTCTGGAGCGTCCCTCTGGCCTCCATCCTGGGGGCCTTCCTGGCCACGGGCGCGGTGGTGCTGATGGCGCGGCAGGGGGCCTCCGCCGAGCACCCGGCCCTGGCTGGGGTTGCCCCCCACCCCCCCTGCGGGCCCCGCCCCCAGCCCTCCCTGGCCCGCCCGCCGGGGGGC
>CAZPUI010000351.1:0-1735 GCA_964589695.1 uncultured Solibacteraceae bacterium
TGAGCCGACTGGCCTCCGCCTGGAACCCCATGAGGTGGCTTTCCATGGAGGCCTGGAGGTTGCAGCTGAGCAGGCTGGGATCATGCTTGGCCACCGCCTGGGTGAAGGCGCGGACCATGCGCAGGTCGCCGCCGCCATGACCATCCAGGGGGGCGCCCGCCTGGCGCACATCCCAGACCCGGGGGGTGCCCTTGGCGAACTCCGTGATCTGGAGGGTCTGTTCATCGCCGACCAGGTCGCCCTTGGTCCCGAAGACCCGGGTGCGGCGCCCTCCATAGTGGGCCATGGCCTCCATGCTGAAGGCGGCCGTGGCGCCCCCCTGGAAGGTCAGGCTGGCCACCAGATGGTCCGGCTGGTCGTTGTCGCAGCGGTAGACGCAGCGGCCGTAGGGGCCCTTCTCCAGGGCCTTGAGGATGCCGGCCTCGGAGCGGTCTTCGGTGACAATCGCATTCGTGCCCCAGAGCTTCTTATGGACGTAGACATCGGGGGCGAAGTAGGGGCAGGTGGCCCGGGCGGGGCAGCCGTCCAGGCAGTGGGTGGGGGCGCCCTTGGGGGCCTGTTCGGGTCGGAAATGGCCCAGGCTTCCGAAGCAGGTGACCTTCTCGCAGGGGCGGTCCATGAACCAGCGCAGCAGGTCCAGGTCATGACAGGACTTGGCCAGGATGATGGGCAGGGCCACCTTCGTGTTGCGCCAGATGCCCCGGACGTAGCTGTGGGACATGTGGATGTGCTGGATGGGCTCCAGGTGCTGGATGCTCAGGACCTCGCCCACGGCCCCCGACTGGATCTGCTCGCGGATCTGCTGGAAGTAGGGCGCGTAGCGCAGCACGTGGCAGATGCCCACGATGGCGCCCTTGCGGTTGGCCAGGTCCAGGATCTGCCGACACTGGTCCCAGGTCATGGCGATGGGTTTCTCCAGCAGCAGGTCGTACCCCGCCTCCAAGGCCGCCATGGCCGGGCCGAAGTGGAGATCATCCGGGGTGCTGATGACACAGACATCGGCGAATTTGGGTTTCTGGAAAACGTGCTCCCAGGTGGTGAAGGCCTGACCTTCGGGAATGCCGTGGCGCTGCACCGCCGCCTGGCGCCGGTAGGGGATGGGTTCCGCCACCCCCACGATGGTCCAACGGTCCTTCAGGGATTCCGCGAAGCCGGCGTAAAGGCTGCCTCGGCCCCCATGGCCGATGATCACGGCTGTGATGGGCCGGGCCATGGGCGCGAAGGCTTCCTCCCGCCGGGGTCCGCGACCGACCCCCGGCCCCGTGGCGGCCGCCAGGGACACGCCGCCCAGGGCGGCCAGGAAGGTACGTCGATTGAGTTCGTGCCCCATGGTGACCTCCACGGGCCCCAGGGTGACGCCGATGGGCTCGAGATGGCAACGGAAGTCGGGGCAGGATCTTTTTCATTCCGGGAGCCGTGCTCCTATGCCCTGGTTTCATCGAGGCGATATCGCGTTTCGTCGAGATGGAAACCGTGTTCCGTCGAGGTGACTCCAGGTAAGGTAAAACATCCCCTAGGGTTCGCGTATTTCTGAATCAACCCAGCTGCCTGATGCGGCTAACCCCCCCCCACCCCCACCCCCCCCCCCCCCCTCGAGAAACCCCCAAAAATTTCCCCCCGGTCTGGGAACCCCTAAAACGCAGGAATCACACACAACTCGTTCCCCCCAACGGTGAAACAACCAACACCAACCCCCCCCACGAAATACCCCCCCCCCACAACCCGCGGGCCAAGC
>CAZPUI010000351.1:1745-5824 GCA_964589695.1 uncultured Solibacteraceae bacterium
CTAGGGTTCGCGTATTTCTGAATCAACCCAGCTGCCTGATGCGGCTAACCCCCCTCCACCCCTCACCCCCTCCCCATCTTGGAGAAACCCCATGAAGTTGCACCTCGTTCGGGAGACCCTGAAACGTCTGGATCACGCAGAACTTGGTCTCCCCATCGGTGGAACGAACAACACCGATCCCCTCACCGGTATCACCGCGCCATCAATCTCGGGGGCTAGGACTTGTCCCGTCATCGAAACGGTCACCTGTACTTGCCCACCACCACCTCCACCAGCTCCACCGCCAGGCCCCAAAATTCGATTCACCGAACCCATGTAGTTTCCAGGTGCGGGAACACGGCCCTGTTTAAAACTCCCTGGGCATAGTTATTTCCTAGATCCCGTGCACGGGGAGACAATGACAGGAACTCAAGTGTTGGGCGCCCTGCAGCGCCGCTTGCATCGGTGGCATTTCTGGGCATCTGCCAGCCTTGTCAGCTTTGGTTCAATGGCCCTGGGGTGGCCCGATGGGGAATTCCAGGGGTGGATTCATATCTGCCAAGTCATCGTATTGCCGTGGATCCATCCCATCACGGTGGCCTTTCTGTCGCCGGTACCTTGGCAGTTCGGTGGATCCCACGGCACAGAGCCAAGCTTTGTCCGTGGTCTTCTTCAGGCAGTGGTGTTTCTCGAGTTCCTGACGGTGGGCCAGGGTTTTCTGGACTGGTACCTTCAGGTATTAACGGGGCTGCAGGTTTCGTTATACAAAATGTTTTTAATTAATACATTATATTATGTGCCTGCCACCGTACTCATCGGCAACCTCATCGCCACCCGAGAACGGGCTGAAAGCCAGCACACCCGCGCCCGCCAGGAAACCCAGATCGCACAGCATCGCCTGCTCCAGAGCCAGCTAAGCCCCCATGTGCTCTTCAATGCGCTCAATGGAATCACGGAACTGAGTCGCGTGGACCCTGGTGCCACGGAGCGCTGCCTGGTGGCCCTCTCCGACCTCCTGCGCAAGCTCCTGAAAGCCAGCACCTGTGAAGCCCTGCCCCTGGGGGAGGACCGGATCCTGGCGGAGAACTACCTAGTGCTGGAGCAACTGCGCCTTGGAAAGCGCTTGACGGTGGAATGGGACTTCGATGAGCGTCTCGAGGCGCTGCGGGTGCCCCCGCTCCTGCTGCAGCCCCTGGTCGAGAACGCCATCAAGCATGGCATTGCACCCAGTGTGGAAGGCGGAGTTGTCCACATCGAGGCCACCTGCGAGGGGGGTGAATTGAGGCTCCATGTCCGGAACACGGGTACCTGGGATCCCCAACCTCGGGTGGAGGGCATCGGCATCCATAACCTCCGGGCTCGGCTGGACCTGGCCACCCAAGGCAAAGCCCGCTTCCGCCTCGCCCGGGAAGGTGATTGGACGGTGGCAGAAATCCACATTCCCATGGGCATCCTGAGAACCCACACCGACACGCTTGCAAAGGAACCTGGACATGTCGACCCTCCGAGCCGCCCTCGCTGACGACGAACCCATGGCCCGGGTCCGGCTATCCCGTCTGCTGTGGGAAGCCGGACTGGAGGTGGTCTGCGAGTTGGAGAACGGGCCCGAAGTGGTGTCCTGGTTCCAGGCTGGCAACACGGTGGATGTCCTGTTCCTGGACATCCAGATGCCGGGCTTATCGGGGCTGGAACTGGTGGAGTTTCTCAAGGACCCACCCCCCGTGGTGTTCGTGACCGCCTTTGCTGAACATGCCCTGGAGGCTTTTGACAAGGCCGCCATCGACTACCTTCTCAAGCCCGTGGTGATGGATCGACTCCAGCGCACCCTGGATCGCCTGAGGAAGAACCTGATCCCGAAACGGAGCCCGAAGGAGATCCAGAGTCTCGTGCCCAGACCCCAGCGCTACCCCGTGCGGGCAGGCGAGGGGGTGGTGCTCATGGAACTCAAGCGCACCAGCTATTTCGAGGTGGTCAAGGAAGTGGTTTGGGCCGTAGTGGGCAAGGAGCGGTTCCGTACGACCTGGACGGCCCTTGCGGAAGTGGAAGCGGCCTTCCCGGACAAGGGCATGCTGCGCATCCAGCGCCATCAACTCCTTCGCCCCGAAGCCGTGGTGGGATTTGTTCCCGTCTGGGGCGGCCGGGTCATGGCCCGGCTGTGCGATGGTGTGGAGGTGGAAGTCAGCCGCGCCGCAACCCCGAAGCTGAAGGCCATGTTGGGGCTGATGTAGGGCGTGGAACTCTGCGCGCATTTCGGCAGACACATAGAAATATTGAATGCGTTGCCCACGGAGCCACGCGTTTGGATCCGTTCATGGCTTTCTCAAGAGCAGTCGCAGAGGTGAGCGGGTGCAACCTGGTGCCGAGTCACCCGAGCGAGGAGACCCAGGGGCCCACCTCCACCCACGGGGGCCCGATGAGGCCGTAGGTGCGGAAGCCGCCTGGGCCCTCCACCCCTGTGGAGGCGACACCCAGGGCGCGGAGGTTCATAAGGGGATGGACGTTCCTATTAGGTATGGGGGGTTACGTCTGGACTCTGGGACTGGTGCAGGCCGCCGGTCGGGATCAGCGGAGGAAACCCGCGTTTCGTCGAGGCTTGGGCAGGCCTTGGTCGAGGTGGATTTGCCGGGGAGCCCAGCGCTGGAATTATTGTGTTTTCCATCCTCCAGCTTCCACGGAAGCTTAATTAGAATCGGGCGGTTCCGTGGTACCCGCCACCCCATGAAAGGTGCTTCCATGAAGCTCCAGAACAAGCTTTCCTTGAACCGCGAAACCCTGGGCACCCTGTCGGACCGCGATGTGGACGGTGTGGCGGCCGGCGCTACCCTTCCTTGCCCCACGCGCCCCTGCCGCCCCACGATGCTGTGTGACACCGAAGAACAGTGCATTTCCTGGAATAACCGCGTCTGGTGGCCTTGCCTCTAATCCACCCGACTTCACGACCCCATGGGCCTGTTGATTCCGCAGGCCCATGTTTTTGGAGGGCGAAATGGTGTCCATCGTCACCCCGGAAGACCCCATCCGCGGGCAGCTCCAGGAGGCTCTCAGGGCGCTTGCCCTGGACTTGATGGCGGTGGTGCCCGCGGGCCCCTCGGTGGGGGCGGGCTCGGGCGGCCTGGCCATGTTCTTCGCGCACCTTTCCACCCTCTGGCCCGACGAGGGGCATGAGGCCCAGGCGGTGGCCCTGCTGGAAAACACTTTGGCAGCGGCTTTCCAACCCTCGCTCTCCTGTGGGTTGTTTGCCGGATATCCAGGGGTGGCCTGGCTGCTCCAGCATCTGGAGGGGTGGTTCCTGGACCCGGAGGTCACCCAGGACAACCACGTGGTGGACGAGGCCCTGCTCGAATATTGCGGCGCCATGCCTTGGTTGGGGGGAGACGATCTGGTGATGGGGTTGGCGGGACTGGGCCAGTACGCCCTGCGGCGCCGACACCTTCCCCAGGGCCAGTGCCTTCTGGAAAGGATTCTCGAGCGGCTTCGGGAGCGGGCCACCAAGGTTGAGGATGGGCTCTTCTGGATCACTCCCTGGGATCAGCTTTGCGACCGCCTGCGCCCGGATCATCCCCATGGGCTCGTGGACTTGGGCATGGCCCATGGCATGGCCGGGATTCTGGCCTTCCTGGGAAGGGTCTGTGCCCATGCACCCCACCGCGCCTCAGCCTTGCCTTTGCTGGAAGGGGGCATGGCGTGGCTGGCGTCGCAGCAGCAGGGGACTGGGTCCATCTCCCGCTTTCCCCGCACCGTGCCCTTGGGCCTTCCGCCTCGGGAGGAGGCCGCTCGGCTCGCGTGGTGCTACGGCGATCTGGGGATGGGGTTGGCCCTGCTCACGGCGGGGCGGGGGGCTGGCCGACCCGACTGGGTGGACTGGGCGGTGGAGGTGGCCCTTGGGGGACCGGGTGGACTGGGGGGGCCAAGTCACCGGCTGGGCGCGCGCAGGCCGCGGCATCGCCAGCGCGGCGGTTCCCGCCGTCGCGGCGCCGGGCAGGAAACGGCGGCGGCTTCGCCGCCCCGGCGGGCGCGCGCGATCCTTCGCCATGGCGGTCCCCACGATTCGCCGGCGCCATGGTGGCGCGCGGGCACGGCCGATGTCGAGACCGGCGTGC
>CAZPUI010000352.1:0-5822 GCA_964589695.1 uncultured Solibacteraceae bacterium
CTGCCCGTTGCACGGTCGACCCGAAATTGGAGGCCGTCACGGCATAGAAGCTGCTGAACGTCGTGCTCCCCAGAGCCGTAATGGACTTCGTCTTGAGCGCTACCAGGGTTTGGGCCGTCGTATTGTTGGACGGCACCCCGGCCAGGGTCGAGGAAGCCGCGACCTTGTTGGCGCTGGTCAGGCTGACTGCCATGTTCCTGGCACTGTCTTTCCACGAGTTGACGGTGAAGACATCGCTTGCGGCCGGCGTGCCGGTGATCGTCACGCTGATCCCGTCCAGATTGAAGGTCTGGGGCGTGCCGTAGGTCCCGGAGGCGGCCGTGCTGGTTCCCGCGGAGAGGCCCAGGGTCGCGCGCGCCGTCCCGCCGGTCACGTCCACAGCCGCTGGGGAGGCCGTGGAGGCCGAGGTGCGGGTGTACGAGCAGCTCTTCCTGGGGGAGGACCCCATGGATGTCCCCGAAGGCCAGGACTGGCACCAGGGCATCAACCCCGCCAGCCTGGAGGTCCTGCAGGCCAAGCTGGAGCCCAGCCTGGGAAGCGCCACCCCGGGGGACCGCTTCCAGTTCGAACGCCTGGGCTACTTCGCCGTGGACCCCGACAGCCGCCCCGGCGCCCCCGTGTTCAACCGCACGGTGTCGCTGAAGGATTCCTGGGCGAAGCTGGAGGCGAAGGGGTAGGGTTTAGCACCCCTTGGCTCGATGCCTGGATTAAAACAGACAGGGCGACTTAACGAGTCCATGGTTAACGGGGATGAAGGGGATGCCATGATGAGTTTTATCCCCTTCATCCCCTTTATCCCTGTTCCATCGCTTTTCGCACCGAAACGCCATTCCGATCTATGCGCGTTATCAAACGACCACAGAAATGCATCCCTTCCATCACTTCCATCCCTGTCAATCATAATTGTCTCTTTCTTGTATGGAATTATCACGCTTGGGCTGAAAACTGATTTGTGATTTGGGTACATGGGCAGAATAGCCTACAAGCAATAAGTCTCACGGCGTTCTAAAAAAATTTAACAAGGATGGAAGGGATGGAAGGGATAAAAGCTAGCAGTCTATCCATGATGACCTTGAATCGAATCTTCGAATGAGCGGGCTATCGCGCACATAAAAACTCCGACCGCGCCTTCGACGCAGCCACCTCCTGGTTTCACCCCTGCGCGTCCGCCTGGCCGGTGGTGCGTCAATAGAGCTTCCGAAACCGCCAGGTAAGGGCACCCCCCAGGGTGTGGATGCGCCCCGTCCCCGGGGCGAGGGAACCCACGGCCTCCCTCCCCCGCTTGCCCAGGGGCGCGGAGGTGGCCGCCTGGAGTTCCAGCCACACGTCACCCTTTTGGTACCCCAGGTAGCGCTGGTACTTGAGGGTGAGGGTTCCATCGTGGAGGCCCGTGTAGGTCGTTCCGCTCCTCAGCCGACCCAGCTTGGGGCTATGGGACACAAAGGCCACGGTGGCCTCCAAAAGGAAAGGCAACCCGACATTGAGGGGAAACGCGCTGGTGATGGGCAGGTAGAACCCGCCCTCCCGGCTGTCCCACAGGAGGGTGGCACTGGGCAGGCGCAGGTCATCGAACACCAGGCCCAGGTGGGCCTCCCGATAGGCGCGCGGCGTGAAACCCTCCCGACTTTCGCTCCAGGTGAGGCCACCCTCCACATGGAAGCCCCCAGGTTGCTTCCCGCGGCGACGGTCCAGGAGCACCGCTTCGAGTCCGTATTCCCGATGCCTCAGCACCTTGGTGGTCGTGTCGAAGGTCCCCTGCAGGAAGAGTTTCGGCCGCATCACCCCCGCGGAAAGCCCGGGCAGGACGAAGGACCAGGGGGTGTCGAGGTCCAGGCCAAGGTTAGCGATGGAATGGCGTGCAAGGGGAATGCCACGCCAGAGGTGCGCATTGCGGGTCTCGGCCGTCATCTGGGATTCAAATGAAGATTGGGCCGATAGCCCAAGGGAAGCGAGGGCGATGCAGCAGGGAATTCTCATCGCCGCCTCCGGGGGGTGGTCAGGCGCGGGGGACCCATTGCGACGACTTCGTTTGAATACATTCCTGAAATTTCTTTTCGCTGGATGAGCGGAAGATCAGGTGTGTTTGAGAAATTGGTCCAAGCGTCCAAGGAAAAATCGCGAAGGCTGCGGAAGGCCGAAGAGGCTGAGCCATCCATATAGGTGTCCCCATAGGCAATGAACCCCAAGATGCGTCCGTAGCGCAAATGGTAGGTTCGGTACCAGTACCCCGAGCAGCCCCAAGCTTGATGAATAGCCTCTTGGCGGCCGAACTGGGGCATGGGCACCGCCCAGGCCCCGATCGTTGGGAGGGCACCCACCTCGATAGGCTCCGTGGCGCAGAGGAAGGGGGCGAGCATGAAGCCGGCCGCGATGCGGAGCCCCGGCCCGCGGGAAACGCGGTTCACGGGTAACGTGCGGGGCGGCCCCAGCCGTGCCTGAAGGTCGGTCATCCGCCGTTGGAAGACTTGGTCCGCCGTGGCACAAGCATCTTCCAGGTCACAGACCTCAGCCTCCCACCGATCCCCCTCCAGGGTCGCCACCTCCGCCAGGGACATGAGGCGCGCCACGGTGTCCAGGTTGAGGGCGCGGATCAGTGCCGCCACCTCCCGACGCAAGCCCGGAGGGGCCCCATGGTGGCGTTCCGCCAGGTGGCCAAAGAAATCCAAGGCCATGGCTTGGTGGTTGAGGCAATCCGCCCCCTGGATGCGCGATCCGAGGATGCGGTACATGGCCCGGCAGGCCCGTTCGGCTCGGGGGTCAGCGATGAGATAGTCGTAGCCCCACATATCCCCCACCAGGCGACCCTGGCGCCGGAGCCGCGCTTCCATGGGGGTTCCTGGGTAGACCTCCGTGCGGCAGAAGTTCATGGGGTGGTCCGGATGGGCCCCCAGGAAGGCCACGTTCTCCCGGAAGTCCTCCAGGGTGGAGTCCGGATGCAGGAGCAGCAGGTTGAAGGTGGTGTGCAGGTCCCGGTCGTTCAGGAGGGCGAGGGCCCCCTCGGCCTGGGCCAGGGTGGTGCCCCGCCCCAGGGCGTCCATACAGGACTGGGTGCCCCCTTCGATGCCCAGGAAGACCCGGAAGAGGCCCATGGACTTGAGCAGGTCGATCTGGGCGGCGTCCACCTCATCGGCCCTGGCCTTGATGGCGAAGGAAATGCGTCCCACGCCCTGATCCTCGAGGGCCTTCCCCAGGGCCCGATGTCGCGCCAGCGAGCGGACGGGGTCCGGAAGCAGGAAATTGTCGTCGTGAAAGTTGAACACCCGCACGCCACGGCGCCACAGGTCCCCGATCTCCTGGGCAATCCGCTCCGGGTGCCGCAGGCGCAGGCGCGTGGTGCCGCAGGCGCGATGCCAGGCCGCGATGCAGCAGAAGTCACAGGCGTGGGCGCAGCCCCTGGAACCTGCGAGGTTGGCAATGGGCAGGCCCAGCACCCGGTCGTAGGGTTCCTTGTGGCGGGGGGGCGCCAGGGCGTCGAGGTCCTCCAGGGGCTGGCACGGGGAATTCCGCACCAGGAAACCATCCCGCGACCGCCACAGGAGCCCCGCCACGGAGGAGGGGTTGTCCAGATGGCGAGCCAGGTCGCAGAGGATGCGCTCCCCTTCGCCCACCCCCACGGCATCGAGGGCGGGCACCTCCTCCAGCACGCCTTCCGGGTTCACTGCCGCGAAGTGTCCCCCGGCCACAAGGAAGCCCCGGTAGCCGAGCTCCCGCAGGCGCTCGGCCAGGCGTGCAAACCCCCGGGCCCGGGCCGAAAACACCATGCTCAGGCCCACCAAAGGCGCCCCGAGGGCCATCACCTCCCGGGCCGTGCACTCCAGGTGGTTGTCCGCGTCGAAGCGCACCAGATGCGCCGCATGGCCCTCGGCCTCCAGGGCCCCGAGGATGTAGCGGATGGATAGGTTGTCCTCCAGATCAGGTCCCACCAGGACGACGCGCATGGCTGCCTCCATGGGCCCAGTGTGGCGCAAGGCTCAGCCCAGGGTCTGTAACCTGTCTGTAACGACACCCTGCGGTCCTGGAGCGGGGGTGGCTTCACCCCTTTCCCAACGTCGGCCCACCCCCCAACGCCCACCGGATCCGCCGCGCTCGGCCAGGCCCGATGCCCTTGACCTGCCGGAGCTGGGCCTCGCTGGCGGCCACGAGGGCCTCCATGGATCCGAAGGCCTCCAGCAGCTGCCGGGCCAGCCGGGGCCCCAGGCCAGGAATGCCCTGCACAACCCGGATCTGCACCTTCCGCCGTGTGGAGGCCTTGGGACCGGGCCGGTGCACCAGGCCCAGGGCGCTGCGCTCCAGCTGTCGGGCAGCCTGCAGGATCAGCCGGGCCGTCTCCTCCCCATCCAGGGCCCGCAGGAGGGGAATGCCCCACACCAGGGACACCGTGACCAGCGCCCCCTGGATGGCCTCCCGGTGCCAGGCCCGGCCCTCCAGATCCGCAGTACGGCCCTCCAGAATGATCAGGGGGCGGTGCTTTCCCTTGGCCAGGGCCTGGGCCTGGCGGAAGAGGCGGCCATCCTCGATGGAGGCCAGGAGGTCCACCAGGGTCTTGCGCTCCACCACCAGCCGATCGTCCACCTGGTAGTCGCCCACCTCCAGGCGCTGGAAGCTGCAGGTGGCGTCCTCGGCCTTCAGCAGGGCCTCCGTGGCCACGGTGCCGAACTCCCGATCATCGATGACGATTCGCACCATAGGCACTGTCCAGGATGGCCTCCGCCTTCTCCCCCTGCCGCGCCCGGTGGAGGGCCGAGGCCAAGCAGAGGCCCACATTGTGGCCCCAGCCCCGGCCTTGGAGCCGGAGGCTCCCATCGGGAAGAACCTCGGCCTCGCAGGCATTGCTGGGCCAGGTCGTCCATCCGAAGGCCCGACCCGCGGCCAGGCGCAGGGCCTCCACGGCGTAGGGTCCCGAGGGGCCCAGGAAGAGCCCTCGCTGCCCCGGCCGGAGCCCCGGCCGCACCTCGGCCTTCAGCCGCGCCACCTGGGCGGGGGTCAGGGTGCGTTCCCAGGTGGCCCAGCGGTCCCCGGGGACGGCGGCCTGGGAGGGCCACAGGGGTCCCTCCCCCCACACCTCCCGGGGGCTGAGGGAGGCCCCTCCCGCAGAGCCCGTGAAGAAGGCCCAGCGGGGATCCAGATTCAAGGTCGGAGCCACGGCCACGGCCCGGAGCGTCTCCTTTCCCGGTGCGCCCCGCACCACGGCGCAGTGGGTGAGGGGACAGAGGGAACCGTCACCGTGGTTCCCCTGGGGGTGGGCCTCCAGCCAGCGGAAGAGCACCGCCGCCAGGGCCCGCTTGGCCTCGAAGGGAGCGTCCTCCCCCAGTTCCCCGGCGGTGGCCGCCGCCACCCAACCCGGGGCGTCCGTCGTCCAGGAGAGGACCCAGCCCTGCCCCTTCCACTGAGCCTCCACCGTGCCCTCCAGTTCCCGCACGGGCACCTCGGGACCGAAGCGCACATGGCCCTGGAAGCGGTGAACGTTCTGCGTCTTGGACAGTTCCCGTCCATTCACCACCAACCGCCCCGGCAGGCGTTCCTGGGGCCAGGTCACGACCACCGCCCCCCGGGAAACCCCGGGTCCCTCCACGGTTTCCCAGCCTTCCTCCGAACGTCCCAGGGCCCCTGAGGGAGGGTCCGGCAGGGGCCGCCCCTCCAGCCAGGCCCGCAGCCAGGCGTAGGCCCAGGCCTGGCGGGCCGTGGTGCCTTGGGCCAGGGCCTGATCCAGGGCCTCCTGGAGGTCCGGTTCCGGAGCCTTGGGCTCGGGGGGCCACACATGGCCCTCGGCCCACAGGCAGCGGGCCTCCTCCTCCCAGCGCCGGAGCCCCGCACCCAGGAGC
>CAZPUI010000353.1:0-5821 GCA_964589695.1 uncultured Solibacteraceae bacterium
AGCCCCATGCCCACCCGTGCCGAGGCGAGCGATGTCGCCAAAGCCTGCTTCGACTCCACCAGTGCCGTGCTGCTCTCCGGGGAAACCGCCATGGGCCGCTATCCGGTGAAGGTGGTGGAAACCATGAGCGCCATCATCCGCGAGGTGGAGGCGGCCTTCGACTATGACGACTTCCACCGCAAGATGCCCGCCGATGTCCGCGCAGGCGACCTCCCCGCCATCATGTCCTACAGCGCCGTGTCGGTGGCCTATGAGAGCGGTGCCGCGGGCATCATCGTCCTCACCGAGACCGGACATGCCGCCCGGCTGATCTCCCGCCTCAGGCCCAAAATGCCCATCTTTGCCTTCATGACCAACCAGGTGGTCTACAACCAGCTGGCGATGAACTGGGGTGTCTACCCCTTCCTCCTGTCCGGTGAGGAGGAGAGCATCGACGCCCTGGTGGCGGAGACCCTGGAGACCTGCCGCCAGGCGGGAACCCTCCAGAAGGGCGACCGGGTGGTTGTGGTGGCCGGACTGCCCATCTCCCGACAGGGCACCACCAACATGATCCGGGTGGAGACGGTGGGGTAGGATGCGTCACCCGGCAGGGTCAACCTTCCTTTCATAGGTAAATTTTCCAATTGCCGGTGCGGGGTAAGGCTAGGACCTGGCGGGTGGCGTTCCGCTGGCCCCGGGACTCGACGCGATCGGAAAAACCGTGCCTTTGGCCAGCCTTGGGTTTTCGGAAATCGCAGCCCTTCCCCACGGGAGGCTCGTTCCCGAATCCCTTCCCCCGGTCACCGCCGCCCCTTCGATTCCCAAGGCGCCCGAGGGGCGTTCCATCCCCGCCTCGGACGAGGGTTTCGGGGAGAACGACATCCCCACCTGAACCCGGGCGATCCTTTTCCATCAGGCCTTGTTCACAAGGCCGCCCCCGCCGCGGCCTGCGGCCCAGGTACCGGTTCCTGCAGAAACACGCCGCCGCCTGCCCATGTCTGGGTTCTGCCCACGCACCCTCCCACCCTGGACCTGGCCCTGGGGATGGGCCGGGAGGTGGGTCATGAGGCATGCACGTGCACTGGGGCTGGCGCTGGGACTGGGTCTGCTGGGCTGTGGAGGGGGTTCGGGTCAGGAGGCACCTCCACCTCCGCCCCCACCCCCAGCCGCCCCGTGGCAGCCCTCCACACCCTTCCCAGGCGGTGCACTGCACGGCGCGACGAGCTTCACCCTGGGGGGCCGGGCCCATGTGGGCACGGGGGAGACGGGCTGGAACGATGCCCAAACGGCCACGGCCGCCTTCTGGGATTTTGACCCGGCCACGGGGGCCTGGAGCCGAATGCCCGACTACGGCGGTGGGGCCGTGGTGGAGGCCCTCGGCTTGACCCTCGGCAACCGGGGTTACGTGGGGTTCGGCTACGCCGCAGGCCTGGTGGCCCGCACCGACCTGTGGTCCTACGACCCGAGCACCCGTTCCTGGGCCCAAGCCAAACCCTTCCCGGGGCCCTCCCGCATCCGCCCCATGGGCGTGGCGGTGGGGGGGAAGGGCTACGTGCTGGGGGGCATCTCCATCGAAGGGGAGCAGCGCACGCCCCGGTGGGATCTGTGGGCCTACGATCCCCAGACGGACGCCTGGACCCGGAAGCGGGACTTCCCCGGAGAATCCCCCCAGGACTTCATCTGGGGTGCCGCGCGCTTCGCCATCGGCACCACCTTCTATGTGGGATGTGGCGAGAACGATGGGCAGCAGCGTTTCTGGGCCTACGACACCCTCACGGACACCTGGACGCGCAAGGCCCCCTTCCCCGGGGCTCGGCGCACCGCTGGGGTGTCCACATCCCTGAATGGGCGAGGGTTCCTGGGTCTGGGCCAGGCCTTTGCCACCGGCGAGGACCTGCGGGACCTGTGGTCCTACGACCCGGCCACGGACCGCTGGTCGCCCGTGACCCCCCTGCCCGCCTCGGCGCCGGGGCGCTGGGACGCCGTGGCCTTCACCCTGGGCCAGGACCTGTACGTGGGGCTGGGCCGCACGGACACCCTGAGCCCCACAGGCCGACGGAGCCTGGCGGACGTCTGGAGGATCGTGAACCCATGAGCCGAACGACCACCCATGGACTTCGGGAGCGGGCGGTACCTGGACATGGTTTGGGCCTTTTTCCAGAATCACCCACGAAGGAGGTCCACCCAGGGCGAGGGCGCGGGACGAGAATGGTGCGAGGAGCACCCATGAAACCCCACACCCCGAGGCAGGGCCGCTGGATCCCCTACGGGGTCCTGTCCCTGATCTTTCTCATCCTCGCCGTGCTTTCCATCGCCCAGGCCCTGCTCAAGGGGATGCAGCCCCACCAGCCCGAGCCCATCACCCTGGCCATGCTGCCCGCGCTGTTCCGGGCGGATGGATACCGGGTGATCTTCCACAACACCTACGCCATGTTCTACCTGGTGTGCGCCGTGATCGCGCCCCTCGTCCTGGAGTTGACGCTGCGCCTGCCCCTGCGCAAGGAAGCCTGGATCAGGCCCCTGATGGTTCATCTCCTGGTCTCAACCCTCTTCGTGGTGCCCTGGTTCTTCGGCAAGTATGCGTTCCAGAGGATTTCGGGGACCCAGAAGCTCGAGAACCTCCGGCTCATCACGGGAACCCCGACCTACTTCCTGGACCTGCTGCTCACCTGCGCCCCGGTCTATTTCCTGGTGGTGCTCTACGGTCAGGCCCTGCACCACCACAACGAATCCCGGAAGCACCTGCTCCAGGCCTCGGCCCTGGAGCGCTCCCTGGGGGAGGCCCGGCTCCTGGCCCTGCGGATGAAGCTCCAGCCCCACTTCCTCTTCAACACCCTCAACACCCTCCAGTTCCTGGCCCTGGCCCAGGACACGGTGGGCCTCACCCAGGTGGTGGACCGGCTGGGCAGGCTGCTGCGGCGCTCCATGGAGGGCGACGGGCGCCCCTTCGTGAGCCTGGTGGAGGAACTGGCCACCGTGGACCTCTACCTGGGCATCGAGGAATTGCGCTTCAAGGACCGGCTCCGGGTGGTCCGCCACCTGGAACCGGAGGCCCTGCGGGTGGCGGTTCCCAGCCTGACCCTCCAGCCCCTGGTGGACAATGCCCTCAAGCATGGCTTCGGCGGCCGCATGGAGGCCTCCCTCCTGGAACTCCGGGCCTGGGTGGATGGGGGGCGCCTGCACCTGACCCTGCGGGACGATGGCCCGGGCCCGCGGGAGGGCTGGGACCTTGCCACGGGCTGCGGCCGAGGACTGCGCCATGTCCTGGAGCGCCTGGACCTGCTCTACCCTGGGGACCACACCTTCGCCCTGATCCCCGCGGAGGGGCAGGGCGCCCTGGTCACCCTCAGCCTGCCCGCCCAGGCCGTCTGATCCGGAGCCCCCATGGAACCCATTTCGACGGTCATTGTTGAGGACGAGGAGATCGCCCGGCGGGGCCTGGCGGCGCTCCTGGCCATGGATCCCGGCTTCAGGGTGGTGGCCACCTGCGCCGACGGACGCCAGGCCCTGGACCGCATCACGACCCTGGCCCCGGACCTCGTCCTGCTGGACATCCAGATGCCCGAGTGGAACGGCTTCGATGTCCTGGACAAGCTGCCCGAGGGTCGGGTGCCCGTGGTCATCTTCGTCACGGCCTACGACACCTTTGCCATCCGCGCCTTCGAGGCCCACGCCCTGGACTACGTGCTGAAACCCGTATCCCCGGAGCGCCTGGGGGTCGCCCTGGCCAGGGCCAAGGCGCGGGTGCGGGAGCACAAGATGGCGGAGTACGGGCAACGGCTCCTGGCCACGGTGGCCGAGGTCCAGCGGGGCGGCCCCAATGCCCCCCCCGCCCGGACCTTCCTGGAACGCATCATGGTCAAGGAGGCCCAGGGCATCAGCTTCTATGAGGTGGCGGAGCTGGATTGGATCGAGGGGGCGGATTATTACGTCACCCTCCACGCGGGCCCTCGCAGTTCGCTCTATCGGGAAAGCCTCAAGCACCTGGAGGAGAGGCTCGATCCCACCGTCTTCCTGCGGATCCATACCTCCGCCATCGTCAACATGAAGCGCGCCGTGGAGATCCGCAGGAACTTCCGCGGAGACTACGAGGTGGTCCTGGCCACCGGGCAGCGGATCAAGGTCAGTCGCAGGCGCAAGGGGGACCTGCTGGCCTTTGGCATCGATCGCTGCGGCCTGAGGGGTTGAGCGGGGGGACCCCCTTGCCGCTACCCTCGGAACCAGGGGAAGGTCCATGTCCAAACGCACGGCCATCATCATCGGGGCGGGTCCGGCGGGACTCACGGCGGCCTTCGAGCTGCTCACCCGCACGGACTGGCGGGTGGTGGTGCTGGAGCAGGAGTACCAGGTGGGGGGGCTGAGCCGCACGGTGGTGCATGGGGGCAACCGCATGGACCTGGGGGGGCACCGGTTCTTCACCAAGTCTGCACGGGTGATGGCGTGGTGGACGGCGCGTCTGCCGGTGCAGGGCGCGCCCGCTCGGGATGAGGTGAGGCCGGAGTCCGGGGATTCGGCCTCGCCTGGTCCAGGGTTCCCGGATCCCGAGGTGGAGGACCGGGTTCTGCTGGTGCGACGCCGCCTGTCCCGCATCCTGTTCCTGGGGAAGTTCTTTGACTATCCCCTGTCCCTTTCGGCGCGGACCCTCGGGTCCCTGGGGCTGGGACGCACGCTCCGGATCGCCCTGAGCTACCTGCGGGTGCGGGGGTCGCCCCTGGCCCCTGTGGGTTGCCTGGAGCCCTTCTTCATCAACCGCTTCGGCCGCGACCGCTTTACCACCTTCGTCCAGGACTACCCCGAGCAGGCCGGGGGGACTCCCCGCCCCCCCCACCAACCCGGCTCGGGGGCCCAGCGCATCCAGGGCCTCAGCATTGCCGGAGCCCTGACCCATGCCCTGGGCAAGGTCCTCCGCCGTGGGCCCATCCCAGCCAAGGAACGGAGCCTCCAGGAGACCTTCCATTATCCGAAACTGGGGCCCGGCCAGATGTGGGAAACGGTGGCCGAGGAAGTCCAGGCGAAGGGAGGGGAGGTCCGTCTGGGGCAGAAGGTGCTGGGCCTGGACTTCGACGGGCAGCGCGTCCGGTCCGTTCGCGTCCTGGCCTCCGGTCGGGTCCAGTGCCTGGAGGCGGACCTGGTCCTCAGCACCCTGCCCCTTCAGGATCTGGTGGCGGGTCTGGAGGGTCCCGTACCGCAGGATGTGCGCGAGGTGGCCGCGGGCCTCATGTACCGGGACTTCATCACCGTGGGCCTGCTGGTGGATCGGCTTCGGGTGGAGGCCCGTGGGCCCCAGGCGGGGCGCATCCCGGACACCTGGCTCTACATCCAGGAGCCCGAGGTGAAGCTGGGGCGGGTCCAGGTCTTCAACAACTGGAGCCCGTACCTGGTGGCGGATCCATCCAAGGTCTGGCTGGGGCTGGAGTATTTCTGCACCGAAGGGGATGCGCTCTGGACCCTGACGGACGAGGCCATGATCGACCTCGCCACCCAGGAACTGGCCCGGATCCAGCTGGCGGATCCCCAGTGCGTGCGGGAGGCCGTGGTGATCCGGGTACCCAAGGCCTATCCCGCGTACTTCGGTACCTACGACCGGCTCGACCGGGTCCGCGCCTTCCTGGACGGTATTCCCAACCTCTACCTCCTGGGCCGGAACGGCATGCACCGCTACAACAACCAGGACCACAGCATGCTGGCGGCCATGACCCTGGTGGACAACCTGGTGGAGGGGCGATTGGACCGCACCAACATTTGGGCGGTGAACACCGAAGGGGAGCCCCACGAAAGCTAGGGATTAACTCAGCGCGGCTTCCGGCCGCAACCGAAGAGCAGGTTAAACACGGAGATGCCA
>CAZPUI010000354.1:0-5820 GCA_964589695.1 uncultured Solibacteraceae bacterium
GGGATAACGGGGGTCACCCGGTGGGGGTAGGCTTCCTCGGGAATGGGCAGCATGGTGGCATTCCAGGCTTCCCAAGCGCTGCGCAGTTCGGCCAACTTCTCGGGGTGCCGACGGGCCAGGTTGGCCCGCTCCCGGGGATCGGCCACCACATCGAAGAGGAATTCCTGGGCGCCGATCTTCAGATACTTGAGGTTCCCCCTGCGCGCGGCCCGCTGGTCGAAGGCCTTGTAGCGCCAGAAAAGGGTGCGGGTCTCGGTCTGCGGCGCGAGGATATTGATCCCATCCAAGGGCGTGGCGGGATCCGAACTTGCACCCGCCAGGGCAAGCAGGGTGGGCATCCAGTCCATGGTCATGGCGGGGTCCTCCCGCACACCGGCCTGAATCCGGCCGGGCCCATGGAGGATGGCGGGCACCCGCAGCCCCCCTTCCAGAAGTTCGGTCTTCTGTCCCGACAAGGGCCACATGTGGCTGTAGCGCTCGCCTCCATTGTCACTGGTGAAGACGACCACCGTGTCCTTCTCCAGCCCAGCGGCCTTCAAGGCCTCCAGGATCCGTCCCACGCCCTCGTCCATGGCCTGGACCATGCGCCCGTAGGTCTCGAGGCTGCCACCATCCCCGTGCATGAGGTTTTCGGGCCGCACCTGGCGATCCTCCCGGCCCTGCCAGGGCCAGTGGGGCGCCGTGTAGTGGAGGCTGAGCAGGAAGGGCTTGGTCTTGTCCCGCTTCTGGATGCTCGCCACCGCGCGATCGGTGAGCAGGTCCGTGTAGTAGCCCTCCGCCTTCACGGGACGGTTGTCCTCGTACAAATCCGAAGGGGCGTCCTTGCCTCCACGGGCGGCATGGGTGAAGTAGTCCACGCCACCGGACAGGTTGCCAAAGAAGTGGTCATAGCCGCTCTGCAGGGGACTGTAGGTCGGAGGAGCCCCCAAGTGCCACTTGCCGATGAGGGTGGTGGCGTAGCCCGCGGCCTTGAGCCGAGAGGCCAGGGTGGGATGCTCAGGCGGCAACCCGTGGGGGCTCTGGGTGTTCTGAATGGGTTCTTCCAGGCCACCCCGAAGCCGATACTGGTAGCGGCCCGTGAGAAGGGCAAAGCGGCTGGGGGAGGACACGGGACTGTTGGCGTAGGCGTGGGTGAACCGCACCCCCCCCTTGGCCAAGCGGTCCAGGTTCGGGGTGGTGTGGGTGGGGTGGCCGTAGCATCCAAGGTCCGCCCAGCCCAGGTCATCCGCCAGGATGAATACGATGTTGGGACGCGGGGTTCGCACCTGGGGGTTTCCTGCCGCGCGCAGGTTTCCCCCCGGAGACATCAGGCCGCAGGCCATCAGGAGCAGGGCCAAGGGAGTGGGGCGGTTCACGGAGCCTCCAGAACACAATCCGTTATTAACCAATACTATCCCAAACCCACAGGCGGGCCAAACAGGCGCGGCTAGGGGACATACTCCGCCAGGCTCTCGGTGGGATGCAGGCTCTCGAAGACCCGAGCCCCCAGCACCTTCACCCGGCCATCCTCCAAGGCCTCCTTGGCCACGTCATAGAGCCATTTGCTGAGGCGCTCGGAGGTGGGGCTGAAGGGGAAGATGGCCACCTTGATGCCCCCGGGCAGTTCATTGCGGGCACCCCCCAAGGTGCCGGCGTGGGTGGGGGGGGGCTCCCCCAGACAGCCCTGGAGCTCCTGGCGGGTGGCCACGAGGGTGCCCCCCAGGGTGGCCAGGGCCGAGGCGGCCTCCCGCCATCCCCGCTCCCCCAGGGCCATGCTGTGGTCCAGCAGCGCGTGGCAGGGGCGCAGCACCTTGGTGCGCAGTTCGCCGAAGTCCACCACGAACCCTTCCGGGGTCAGTTCCTCGGACCCCAGTTCCACCTCGAACTTCCAGGTGTGCCCGTGGACCCCGATGCAGGGCCCCAGATGACCCCGCACATGGTGGGCGAAGCTGATGAAGATGCTGTGGCGAATACGGTACATGGGGGTCCTTGGAAACGGGTCAGGGAAAGCATGATCCATCGAGCCCACAAAGGACAGGAAGCATGAAGTTCGAAGTCCTGCCGCGGGCCGCTCTCAGCGCGGATTGAGGATGCCTCGGATTGGAACCCGAATCCGCCACGCTGAGCCTACTTCGGTGCCAACTCCCGGCTCCGACTCCACCGCTTGAAGCGCAGCATCTGCTCCGCCAGGGTCTCGGTGTGGGTCAGGGTGACGTCCTTCAGGAGGGTCCGGCCGTCCTTCTCTTCCACCACAGGTACGAGCTTGGGGAAGACGAAGGCCGTTTCCAGGGAACGCTGAAGGCCGGAGAGCCTTGCCTTGAGATCCTTCTGCCAGGCGGGATTGATGCGGGTGCCGTAGGTCTGGAAGAGGGCGGAGGCCCCTTCCCCGTCCCCCATGGATTTGAAGGTCTGGAGCTTCACCAGCAGCTCGCCCACACCCTGGCGGGCCTTGTCCAGATCCGTGACCTGCACATAGTGCTTGCCGTCCACCACGGTGAGGGTCACGCCACGGTCCTGGCCCGCCTCCATGAGGTAGTTGAGGATGAGGGTCTCGGCCCTTTCGTGGGCCTGGCGGACCTCAGCGCCTTCCAGCTCCCCCTGGACCCGCAGGGCGCCCGTGAGGGTGGTGAGGAACATGGCCTTGGCCACCGCCGCGTGGTCTGCGGCCGACACCGCCCCCAGCTCCACGATCCTGGGATCCAGGAACTGATAGAGGGCCACGGCATCCGCGCGGCATTCCTCATGGGCGGAGGCCACGGCCCCCAGCAGGCGGTCGGGGTCTTCGCCCTTCAGACTTGGGTCAGGCTGGCCGCTGCCGTGCCCGAGGATCTCGTGCAGGTACACGAGCCACAGCCGAGCCTGAGCCCCATGCTGGCGCACCAGGGCCTGGTCCTCGGGAAGGTACAAGGTCTTGAGGAGCTGCTCCTTCTGGTCGGGGCTGCCGGCATTCATCACGTTCATCAGCATCACGTTCTTGCTGCCATGATCCCGGCGGATGTCATTGTAGTTGGGCAGGTTATAGGCTGCCGGACTGATGGGCCCCGCACCGCCCGTGGCGGTGAGCAGGTTCACCACCATGGCCACCGGGGGGTCGACCTTGGGGCGCTTCCAGGCATCCTTCCAGGGCATGCGGGATTCGAAGTAGAGGGCGCTCTGGGAGAGCCGGTCCAGCACCTCGGCATCCGCGCGGAAGGAGACATTGGCCTCGAAGGTGCCGATGACACCCCGGGGATCCTTGTAGGTCTCCACGTATCCGTTGAGCCAGTCCACGGGGGCCATGACCTTGAGCCAGGCGATGGAGTGGTCTCGGAACCTCGCCTCGTCCCCGGTCTGGTAGTAGGCGATGAGTTCCTGGAAAGCTTTGTGCTGGGTGGGGTTGGGCACCAGCCGGGGCTTCTTCACCCCCTCCTTCTCCACCTCAACCACCTCATGGTCCACGTAGTCCGAGGCCTTCTTCAGCCAGTAGGCCACGTGGGCCAGCTGCTCGCCGTGAAGCCCCTTGATCTTGAAGACCTCAGGCACGGCCTTGCCCTTCTTGCGCGCATAGCGGACATTGAGACGCCCCTGGTCCTCCTTGGGCAGGGCCTGGATGGCCTTGAGGGTGAGTCCGGGATCATAGAGGCCGCTGGCGCTGGCCTTCACGGGATCCACGCCCGGGGATTGGTTGACCTGGAGGGGTTCCACCTTGGGATCGAAGATGTGGGGCCGCAGCACGGCCAGGTTCACGCCCTTCCGGAAGGTGGGGCGGATCTTCTTGCCCCGAAGGGTCCGGAGGGCCCGTTCCACCTGGCGGTAGGTGAGGTTGCGGGGGGTGAACTTGGTGGCCTGGTAGTGGCGGTACTGGCCATGGTTCACCCAAACGAGCTTGAGGTAGTCCTCCACGGCGCTCGCCACCGAGGGCTCCAGCAGGGCACGGTGCTCGTACAGCAGCTCGAAGAGTTCCTTGATGTCCCAGGCGTAGCGGTGGGCCTGGAAGTAGGCGATGTCCATGCCGGCGATGGCGGCCCGGCTCAGGTAGTAGGCCTGCTTCCGCTGGGTGGGCTTCAGCTTTTCAAAGCCCGGGGCCTCCAGGCCCAGGACCAGGACCTCCCGTCCCCCCTCACCCAGGCGCTCCACCCTGGCGGCAGGATCCTGGGCCAGCAGCAGGCAACCCGTGGTCAGAAGAAAGGCGAGACGTGAAAACATGGGACACTCCGAATGTCCCATTGTGCGTGAATGTGGATCGAGATGCAGGGGTGGGCTGCATCGCTGGCATTCGAACCGCGTCAGCCTTGGCCCAAGAGGTCTTCCAGGGCCGACTTGAGCCTCTTGAGATCGAAGGGCTTGCCCAGATGGGGCAGACGGGAGCGTTCCAGGAAGGCACGGGTGTCAGGATCGAAGGAGTCCCCGGTGGTGTACAGGATCCGGCGTGCCATGGCGGGCTGGTTGGCCAGGATCCAGTCGAAGAGCTGGATCCCCGTGAGCCCGGGCATGCGGATATCGGACACGATGAGGTCGTACCGTCGTTCCTGAAGCTTCTGGATGGCCTCCGCCGCCAAGGAGCAGGGGGTGACCACCGTCTCCCAGCTGGAGATGGCGTCCACCATGCACTCCAGCAGGAACTGCTCGTCGTCCACCACCAGGACCTGGGCCCCCTTCAGGGACACGCGGGGAGGACCCGAAGCGGGGGCGCTGTCCGACATGGGCAGCTCCAGAAGGTAGGCATTGCCCACGCCCTCCTGGCTCTTGACCGAAACCCGGCCCCCATGGGCATGGACCACCGCCGCCAAAACCGCCAGCCCCATGCTGTCCACGTCCCGAACGCGGCTCAAATCGAACACCCCGGAGCGCTCGTCCTCGGGGATGGCGGGCCCCGTGTCCTGGCAGACCAGTTGCAGATTGGTGCCCACCTGTCGGGTGCCCAGGCGCAGGCGCTTGGCCGTGGAATGGGAGGCGGAGTAGACACCGTGGCGCACCAGGTTCACCAGGGCCTCGCGCATCTGCTCAGGATCGATGCTGGAGGCCTGGATGCTGGGATCCAGGGTGGTTTCAATGGCGACCCCGGCGGCCATGGCTTCCATTTCCACGCGCTTGACGGCGTCCTGAATGAGGCCGTGGATGTGCGCGGTCTGCATCCTGGGGGAGGAGGGAGACAGCAGCATCATCATGGGCTTCACCAGGTTGTGGGCCGAGTCCACGGCCTGAAGCAGCTTGGACACCCGGGAGGCCAGCAACGGATCGTGGGTCTCCTCCAGCAGCAACGCCTTTTGAAGCAGGATGGTGGTGAGCCGGTTGGTGAGCTCGTTCACCAGGGTGGGCATGGCGGTGGCCAGGGCCGAGCCCTCTTCCACATCCTTGAGGCGCTGCTCCAGGTGCCGTTCGTTGCCCAGGTCCCGGATCACCGCGGAATAGGCCAGCACCCGGTCATCGCTGCCGCGGATGGGAGCATAGGTGATGGTGCAGGGAAATTCCTTCCCCCCCTTGCGGAGGCGGGCCGTGGGGATGTCGCGCACCAGGTTGCCGCTGCCCACCTGGGCCACCACCTGCTCCAGCTCTCCCTGCCGGTTCATGGGGGTGAGCTGCTGCATGGAATGTCCCACGATCTCGCTACGGCCGTAGCCGAAGATGCGCTCGGCGGCGGAGTTCCAGGTGAGGATCCGCCCGTCCTGGCTGAAGGAGATGATGGCTTCACCCACGCTCTGGATGAGGCCCTCCAGGTAGCGCCGGGTCTTGAGGTTGTCCTGGTTGGCCTTCTCCAGCTGGGTGTAGAGCTGGTTCATCTCCTCGCCCTTCCGCTCCAGGGCGTCCTTGGTCTGCTTCAATTCCGAATAGAGACGGGCCGTCTCCATGTTGGACTTGAGG
>CAZPUI010000355.1:0-5816 GCA_964589695.1 uncultured Solibacteraceae bacterium
CCACGGTGGAGCGTCTGGTGGGCTTCGAGACCCGGAACACCAACTCCGACGCCACCTCCGCCACCAAGGGCATCGGGGCCGCCCGCACCTGGCTGACGGGGGCCTTCGGGGAGCTGGGCCGGTTGCCGGGTTCCCGGCTCCAGGCCTGGGAGGACCGTTTCACCGCCGAACCCCAGGGACGCATCCCAAAGGCAGTTGAGTTGGTAAACGTGGGGGCCCTGCTCCCGGGCACCGACCCCACCCGCACCAAGGAAGCCCTGCTCCTGGTGGCCCACTACGACACGGTGGTGGTGGACAACCGGGACCCCAATGCGGCCGCCCCGGGGGCCAATGACGATGCAAGCGGCGTGGCGGTCATCCTGGAGCTGGCCCGGGTGCTGGCGGCGGAGAAGCCCGCGGTGTCCATCTACTTCGTGGCGGTGGCGGGGGAGGAGCAGGGCCTGGTGGGCAGCACCCACGTGGCCAAGCGCCTGAAGGAGGAAGGGGTGAACCTCCTGGGGGTCTTTGGCCTGGACATGATCGGCAACAGCCAGGGTCAGGATGGGGTGGTGGACAACACGGCCTTCCGGGTCTTCAGCGAAGGGGTGCCCGCCGCGGAAACCGAGGCCCAGCGAAGGATCCGGGAGGCCCTGGGGGCCGAGAACGATAGCCCCAGCCGGGAACTGGCCCGGTATCTCAAGCGCTTCGGTGAAGGCCAGGTGGAGAACACGGACCTCTGGCTCATGCTCCGCAAGGACCGGGTGGGCCGGGGGGGCGACCATACCCCCTTCGCCCGGGTGGGTTATCCCGCCGTGCGCTTCATGGAGGCCCATGAGCACTACGGCCGCCAGCACAAGACCCCCGGCGTGAAGGAGGGGCAGAAGCAGGGGGACACACCGGAATTCTTTGACGAGCGCTACGCCGCCAAGGGTGGGCGGGTCCTCCTGGCGGCCCTAGCCAGCCTGGCCCATGCCCCCGCCGCCCCCAAGGCCCTGGTGCTGGGGGGCACGGGCACCCAGGACACGAAGCTCAGCTGGACCCTGCCCGAGGATCCCCGCATTGCCGGGGTCGTGCTCTACCGGCGCCGGGCGGATGCCCTCCACTGGCAGAAGGCCACCCGCTACCCCAAGGTGGAGGGCCTGGTGCTGAAGGACGCCTTCCCCGACAACCACCTCTTCGCCGTGGCCACCGTGGATGCCGAGGGCCATGAGTCCCTGCCCCTGACGGTGACCCGGCTGCAGTGAAGGTAATGGCTGAGCAACTCCATCGCGGTTCCCGAGCATTCAAGCCCGGGATTCACACGGGTCGAGGGGATAGGCGCACGGGGTCAGCGGGTGGATTAGGAAATAAAATGCTTCCTTCCGGCAGGCCTGTTCAACGCGGAAGGCGTGTCGCCTAGGCCTCAGAGTGGGTGTGTTTCCGACAGCGTGCTAGATTGATAAGAGCTAGACCCGGTCCTCCTTCGGGGAACCACAAGGACTGAAAGTTCGTAGGGTGGAGGTGACTGCGCGGTCCGAGAAATTTCAGAATCAGGTAACTGGAGCGGGCCTCACGTTGACTGTTGGAGGACAAGATGGGGAACCCAAAGACCCTGACAGTGAAGTTGTCCCGTTGCATTTTTTTACTGCTCTCCCTGACGTGGTTTTCCTGCGGTGGGGGTGGAGGCACGGCCACACCGCCTGTGCCCACACCGGATCCGGTCATCACGAGCTTTACGGCTGAGCCCACAGCGGTGCCGTTGGGTGGAACGGCCCAGCTAAAGCCTGTCTTCAGCCTGGGGTCGGGGATGATCGACCAGGGCATCAATTCTGTCAGCAGTGGCGGGAGCTATCCCACGGGGGCCTTGCAGTCCGCTAAGACCTACACCCTGACGGTCTCCAACAGCATGGGGAAACAGCTGACCAGCAGCGTGACGGTGGCCGTGAACGCCGTTTCCGTGGGTGCCATCAGCCCTGCTGCCCCGGTGGTCTCCACCCTGAGTGCGACGACCTTCACGGCTGCCGTGACGGGAGCCCAAGACACGTCCGTGCGCTGGAGCGCGAGCGCGGGTCAAATGGACGCTGGGACGGGCACCTGGACCGCCCCAGCCTCGCCGCAGGTGGTCACCATCACGGCAACGGCTGTGGCGGATTCCCAGCGGACCGCCACCACCCAGGTGGATGTGCGGAACGCCCTCCTTTCCGAGGCTTTCGCTGGCTCGACCCTGCCTGCGGGCTGGACATCTCCCACCGCCACCGCCTGGAGCGTCAGCGGGGGCTGGTTGCAGCAGAATGCGTACGCCACCGGTACCCGCTACCAGATTGCCTATGCCCCCGGCGCGGGGCTGGGGGATTACCGGGTCGAGGTCGATCTGGATTCCCGGAATTGGGACCTGCCCGGCGCTGCCCTGCGGCTCTATTTCCACTACCAGGACTTCGATAATACCTATGTTTTGGAGGCCAATGTCGATGGCAAAGTCACCCTCCTGAAGCGTTTCGGCGCCACCCAGACCCAACTGGCCCAGGCGGATATCGGCAGCACCGCCATCCGCACCAAGGCCCGCTACGCCGCGGAGGTGCGGGGTGCCCAGGTGCAGGCCTGGCGGAATGGCAGATCGCTCTTCAGTAGCTTTGACCCCGGCCAAGCCTCGTTCCTGGACGCGGCCCGAATCCCCTTCGGCACCGTAGCCCTGGAGGCAATCCAGACCCCTGGCCGCTTTGCCAACCTCATGCTGCTTGAACCCCAGGGCGGCCCCCAGGTCGCCATCGGGGCCATCAGTCCCGCCACCCCGACGGTGATTGCAGGCAGCCAGACCCAGTTCAGCGCCACGGTGACTGGCGTGCTGAATTCAGCCGTGATCTGGAGCGCTAGCGCCGGGACCATGAGTGCCAGCGGGCTCTGGACGGCTCCTATTACCACTGCTCAGACGCAAGTAACCATTACGGCGGCGGCCCACGCAGATGCCAGCAAGAAGGTCACCACCGTGGCCACGGTGAACCCGGTGGCTGCCATCACGGCCTTCACTGCCACCCCAGCCACCATCACCTCCGGTCAAAGCGCCAGCCTTTCGGCCACGTTCAGTGGTGGGACGGGCGTGATCACGCCAGGGAACCTGGCCATTACCAGCGGGGGTAGCGTCAGCGTCTCACCGACTGTCACAACCGCCTACACCCTGACAGTGACCAATCCTGCGGGAACCAGCGTGGCCAGAAGTACCACCGTGATGGTCACGAGTGCCGGGCCATTTGCGCAGCAGGGGCCGAAATTAGTTGGGAAGGGCGCCGAGGGGCAAGCTCGGCAAGGATCCGCCGTTTCCTTCTCCGCCGACGGTAATACGGCCATTGTCGGAGGGCCGATTGACAATTTTGCAGCTGGGGCCGTTTGGATTTGGACAAGGAGCGGAGGAGCCTGGACTCAGCAAGGGACCAAACTGGTCGGCTCGGGGGCCATAGGGCCAGAAGCAGAACAAGGCTTAGCCGTTGCCCTTTCCGGCGACGGCAACACGGCCATTGTCGGAGGTCCGACAGATGACAGAGGCGTTGGGGCCGCGTGGATATGGACGAGAATTGGAGAAGTTTGGACTCAGCAGGGAACCAAACTGGTCGGCTCGGACGCCGTGGGCAATGCCGGCCAAGGCTGGTCCGTGTCCCTCTCCGCCGATGGAAACACGGCCATCGTCGGAGGGCCCAACAATAGTGCCGCGTGGATTTGGACGAGGAGCGGAGGCGTCTGGACCCAGCAAGGAACCAAACTAGTCGGCTCAGGTGCCGCGGGCAATTCCTCCCAAGGCGCGAGCGTTTGCCTCTCCGCCGACGGCAACACGGCCATAGTCGGAGGGCACGCCGATAACGGTTACGCTGGGGCTGCCTGGGTTTGGACGAGGAGCGGAGGAGTCTGGACCCAGCAGGGAACCAAGCTGGTCGGTTCGGACGCCTCGGGGAATGCAAAACAAGGCTTTTCCGTGTCCCTCTCTGGCGACGGCAACACGGCAATTGTTGGAGGGTACGCCGATAACGGTGGCGCTGGGGCTGCCTGGGTTTGGACGAGGAGCGGAGGAGTCTGGACCCAGCAAGGAACCAAACTGGTTGGTTCTGGTGCAATGGGTAGCGCAAACCAGGGCTATTCTGTGTCACTCGCCGGCGATGGCAATACGATCCTTGTCGGAGGGCGTTCGGACACCACTGTCGCTGGTGCTGCGTGGGTCTGGACGAAGAGTGGAGGAATCTGGAGCCAACAGGGAACCAAATTGATTGGCTCTGGCGGTGTGTATGCACAACAAGGCTACTCTGTATCCCTTACCGGTGATGGCGATACGGCCATTGTCGGAGGGCAGGACGACACCTTTGGCAGAGGGGCTGCGTGGGTCTGGTCGCGTAGCGGAGGAGCATGGGCCCAGCAGGGACCAAAGCTGGTTGGCTCAGGCACAGATGGCAAGGCTGCACAAGGTCAAGCTGTGTCGCTCTCTGCCGATGGCAACACGGCCATTGTCGGAGGCCCTGCAGACAACGTCGTCAGCGGAGCCGCCTGGGTCTGGACGAGGAGCGGGGGAGTCTGGACCCAGCAGGGGCCAAAGCTGGTCGGCACGGAGGGCGTTGGGCCTCAAGTAGAACAAGGCTGGTCTGTATCCCTTTCTGGCGATGGCAATACGGCCATTGTCGGAGGGCCCAGCGACAACAATAACGCGGGGGCGGTATGGGTTTGGACAAGGAGCGGAGGAGTCTGGACTCAGCAGGGAACCAAGCTAGTTGGCTCGGGCGCAGTGGGGAAGGCTTACCAAGGCGCCTCCGTGTCCCTTTCTGGCGATGGCAACACGGCCATCGTCTCAGGGGGCCTCGACAACGGCTACACCGGTGCCGTATGGGTTTGGACGCGGAACGGAGGAGTTTGGACCCAACAGGGGCCAAAGTTGGTCGGTCAGGTCACTTCTGTAGCTCTTTCTGCCGATGGTAATACGGCCATTGTTGGAGCGTATGGCGAGAACAACAATGAAGGAGCTGCCAGGGTTTGGACAAGGAGCGGAGGAGTTTGGACCCAGCAGGGAACCAAGCTTGTCTGTTCGGGCGCCTCGGGGAACGCACAACAAGGCTATTCCGTATCCCTCTCTGCCGACGGAAACACGGCCATCATCGGAGGGCCCGCCGATAACGGTGCCGCTGGGGCTGCCTGGGTTTGGACGAGGAGCGGAGGGGTTTGGACCCAACAGGGAACCAAGCTGGTCGGTTCGGGCGCCTCGGGGAACGCACAACAAGGCTATTCCGTGTCCCTCTCTGGCGATGGCAACACAGCCATCGTTGTTGGAAGCCGCGACGGGGTTGGCCGCGGAGCCGCATGGGTATGGACCAGGAGCGGAGGCATCTGGACCCAGCAGGGAACCAAACTGGTTGGTTCAGGCGCCGTTGGGTTCGCGCAGTACTTTTCCGTGTCTCTATCCACCGACGGGAAAACGGCCATGGTCGGAGGTAACGAAGACAATGGTTTCGTTGGGGCCGCATGGGTCTTCACACGGTGATTAAAGCAAGAACGAGGGCTGGCACGGTGTCGAGTCGCCTGAATACTTGGTAAAGGGAAACCAAACGGCCGAAACGCGGGATTGCAAATACTTCGGTTGGGATGGTCACAGGGCACCTGGAAGCAACTGGTCTCACAAATCCATATCCAAATCCAATGCCCGGGCTCTCGCAAAGCATCCTGCAACCCCCGCACCTCCATGAGCCCAATGCGCCTCCTCCTCGCCATGAAACGCATGGCTTGAAGTTACTGTGCATGCCATCGGCTAAACGCCTACCGCGGCCTCGTCCGAACCCCTAACCCAACTTCCGCATTTCAGTCTCTAACTCCTTTTGTTTGCAATCCAGGTC
>CAZPUI010000356.1:0-5794 GCA_964589695.1 uncultured Solibacteraceae bacterium
TGCAGCGGTGCGAGCGGCGGGGTTTCCGGGCACCGGGCCACCCGGCACCGGCTCTTGGACCTCCTGCACCGCAGCTTCGCCCACCGCCGCAAGACCCTGGCCAACAACTGGGTCGGGTGGTCCCAGGCCCCGGTCGCCACCGAAGCCCTGGCCGGGCTGGGACTCCACCCAGGGCTTCGGGCAGAAGCCCTGGAGCCCCGCGCCTGGCTGGCCCTGGCTGGTATGGTGGAGGAGCCGGAGTCCTCGACGTCCCTCGCCGCACACACTCAGCCGACGCCTGAGCACCTGAGCACCTGAGCACCTGAGCACCTGAGCTAGCTCCCCTCAAAGCTGTGCGGATCGACCATCTTCCTTCGCACCTCATGGATCTCCGCATCTGGTTTCCGCCGGTGTCCCCGCGACCTGAGAATCGCCGATCCATTACCGCGTATCTTGTTAGGTGGTGTCGGTGAGGCGGTCCGCGGTTCCTTCGCCATGTCCCCCCGTCATCCCAAGGACGTCCCATGAGCCTGCCCATACCCGAATACCGTGATTGGTCCACCCCCCCGGGGCCCGGCGAGCTGCGCCTCATCCCCATCGGCGGCCTGGGGGAATTCGGAATGAACGCCATGGTGGTTCACACCGCCGAGACCCTGCTGCTGGTGGACTGCGGTCAGCTCTTCCCCAGCGACGACCAGCCGGGCATCGATAGCATCATCCCCGACTTCGCCTACTTGGAGCCCTTTGCGGACCAGCTGGATGCGGTGCTGCTCACCCATGGTCACGAGGACCACCTCGGGGCGCTGCCCTACTTCCTGGAGCGCTTCCCAGTGCCCGTGTACGGCACGGCCTTCACCCTGAAGCTTCTGGAGGCCAAGCTCCGGGAGTTCGAGGACCGGGTGGACAACCCCGAACTGATCGAGGTCCGGGACTTCGAGCGCCTTCCCGTGGGCTGCGGGGAGCTGGAGGCGGAATGGATCCCCGTCACCCACAGCATTCCCGATGCCTGCGCCCTGGTGCTCCACACCCCCATGGGGGTGGTGGTGCATTCCGGGGATTTTAAGCTGGACCCGTCCCCCGTGGACGGACGCCTCACGGGGGAAGTCCGGCTCCGGGAATTGGGAGACGCGGGGGTGCGGGTCCTGCTTTCCGATTCCACCAACGTGCCCCGGCCCGGGCGCTCGGCCTCCGAGGCCGCCTGCGAGGTGGGGTTGAGGGAGGCCATGCGGTGCACCCGCGGCACCCTCTTTGTGGCCACCTTCAGCAGCCACCTGCACCGCATCCAGATGCTCCTGAACCTGGCCTATGAGGAGAAGCGCAAGGTGTGCCTGGTGGGCCGCTCCCTGGAAAGGGCCGTGGGGGTGGGGTTGGAACTGAAGCGCCTGAGGCTTCCGGACGATCTTTTCATCGAGCCCAAGGAGGTACCCCTCTTCAAGCGGAAGGAGGTCCTGGTCATCGGCACCGGGAGCCAGGGAGAATCCATGAGCGCCCTCAGCCGTCTGGTGCGGGGGGAGGTGAAGGGTCCCCGCATGCAACCCGGCGACCGCCTGGTGATGAGCGCCCGCGTGATTCCCGGCAACGAGGTCTCCGTGGTGCGCCTCCTGGACGACGCCGCGCGGCTGGGGGTGGAGACGGAGGAACTGGCCGGTCCCGTCCATGTCTCGGGTCATGCCTGTCGGGAGGAATGCGCCGACCTCATTCGTTGGGTGCGCCCCCAGACCATGGTGCCCGTCCATGGCCTCTACCGGAACCTCCTGTCCCACGGCCGTCTGGCGGCAGAACTGGGCTATGGGCCCGACCGGGTGAAACTCCTGGAGGGGGGGCAGTGTCTGCAGCTCTTCAAGGAGGGGCCCGTGCGGATGCCCGGTGCGGTGCCCGTGGGGCGCTGCTTCGTGGACCAGTCCGTGGCCCACCGGGTGGACGCCCGGGTGGTCCACGACCGCCTGATCCTCCAGGAGGATGGCATCGTGGTCGTCACCCTGCTGGTGGACCCCGACTACCACGAGCTCACCGCCGAACCCACGGTCATGAGCCGGGGCTTCGTGGTGCTCTCGGATGACCAGCCCTTCAGCAGCCTGGTGGCGGCCGCTGCCCGCACGGCCTACGAGGGAGCCCCCCTGGAGATCCGCCGGGACCGGGACCTGCTCTACGAACTGCTCCGACAGGCCATTCGGCGGGTCATCCGCAAGACCACCCAGCAGCGGCCCCTGGTGGTGCCCATGGTGCTGGACGCCCCGGTGGAAGGCTAAGCCTTGGACCTCGAGGCCCTTCGCCGCCTCTTTCCCGTGACCGAGACCACGGTCTTCCTGAACAATGCCGCAGAGTCTCCCCTGTGCGTGCCTGTGCGGGCGCGGCTGGAGGCCTACCTGGACCTGGCCCAGAGGGAACCCCACCGGAAACCCAACCCCCGGCCCGCGGTGCGAGCCGCCCTGGCCCGACTCCTGGGGGGCGAGGCCTCGGACTATGCCCTGGTCACCAGCACGGGGGTGGGCATCGGCCTGGTGGCGGCGGGCCATCCCTGGGCCCCCGGAGACAACGTGGTGGTGCCTGCGGAGGAACACTGGAACAACACCTTCCCCTGGTTGGCCCTCCGGGAGCAGGGGGTGGAGGTGCGCCTGGTGGAGCCGGATGCGCAGCGGAGGGTGACCCCGGAGGCCGTGGCGGCGCGGATGGATGCCCGGACCCGCATCCTGGCCGTGGCGGCCGTGCGCTTCGACACGGGTTTCCGGGCGGACCTCCAGGCCTTGTCCGCCCTGGCCCGGGCGCAGGATGCCCTCTTCCTGGTGGATGGGATCCAGGCCGCGGGCGCGGTGCCTTTGGACGTGCTTGGGGATGGCATCGATATCCTGGCCTGCGCTGGCTTCAAATGGCTCCTGGGACTGCCTGGCACCGGATGCCTGTACCTCAACGCCCGGGCCCGGGAACGGGTGCGACCGGTGCTGCCCGGTATGTTTTCCGGGGAGGACCATCCCCGGGAACTGCACTACTTCCCCGATGCCCGGCGCTTCGAGACCGGGACCCTGGCCTACGGCCCCTTCCACGCCTGGACCGCGGGGCTCGAGCTGCTGCAGGACCTCGGGGTGGATACCATTCACGCCCGCGTGCTGGGACTCACGGACCGACTGCTGGTGGGGCTGAAGGCCCTGGGGGTCCAGGTTATCTCGCCCGTGGCGAGGCCCGAGGAACGCTCGGCCATCCTGGCCTTCACCCTGGGGGACAGTGCCCAGGATGCGCGACTGAAGGCCCACCTTGGGGATCGGGGCATCCAGGTGGCCCTCCGGGGCGGCCGGATCCGGGTGAGTCCCAACGTCTACAACTCGGAAGCGGAGGTTGACCGGTTCCTGGAGGAAACGGGGGACTTCAGACGCTCAACCGGGTGATCCACCCCTCCGCTTTCTCCACCGCGGCCTTGGCCGGCTCCGGATCCAAGGCAGCATGGGGGACTCTTGCCAGAAGCTTGCCATGGGGGCCTGGGCCATGGCGACCGGGGCCCTTCGACGCGCTATCCTGGGGGTTCGACTCGAGGTAGCCATGGCCCTGCTGGTGACGAACGCGCGAATCCTGGATCCTGCCCAGAAGCTGGATGCTTCCGGGGCCCTTCTGGTGGTGGAGGGTCAGGTGGCCGCCCTGGGTGCCGAGGCCACGACGGATCCCCGGGCCGCTGGGGCCGAGGTGGTGGATGCGGGGGGGCGGCTCCTGGTGCCGGGCCTGGTGGACATCCATGTCCACTTCCGGGAGCCGGGCCAGACGAGCAAGGAGACCATCGCCACGGGCAGCCTGGCGGCGGTGGCCGGAGGCTTCACCTCGGTCTGCGCCATGGCCAACACCAAGCCTGTGAATGACTCCGTGGCCATCACGGAGATGATGCTGAGCCGGGCCGCCAAGGCGGACCTCTGCCGCTACTTCCCCATCGGCGCCCTCACCAAGGGCCTGGAGGGGGAGGAACTGGCGGACTACGGCACCCTGGCCCAGGCGGGCTGCGTGGCCTTCAGTGACGATGGCAAGGGCATCATGAATGCCGAGATCATGCGCCGGGCCCTGCAGTACACCAAATGGGTGGGGACCCCCATCATTGCCCACGAGGAGGACAAGAACCTGTCGGGCAAGGGCTACATGCACGAGGGCGCCGTCTCCGCCTGCCTCGGTTGCCATGGCATTCCCGCCGAGGCGGAGGAGGTCATGGTGGCTCGTGACCTCGTCCTGGTGGAGCACACCGGGGCCCGCCTGCACTTCGCCCACATTTCCACCAAGGGCGCCCTGGACCTCATCCGCCGGGGCAAGGCCAAGGGCCTGCCCGTGACCTGCGAGGTGACCCCCCACCACTTCGCCCTCACGGACAAGGAAATGACCCGCTTCGACTCGGACTACAAGATGAACCCGCCCCTGCGGGCCCAGGCGGACCTGGACGCCATGCTGGAGGCCCTGGCGGACGGCACGGTGGATGCCATCGCCACGGACCATGCTCCCCATGGCTGGGACGACAAGGAACTGGAGATCCCCTACGCCGCCTTCGGCATCATCGGCCTGGAGACGGCCCTTCCCCTCACCCTGGAGCTCCTGGTGAACCGAAAGGTCATCGACCTCCCCAGGGCCATCGCCCTGTTGACCTCCGGGCCCGCCCGGGTGCTCAACCTGGACCGCAGGGGTCTGGGTTCCCTGGCGGTGGGAAACCCCGCGGACTTCACCCTGGTGGACCTCGACCAGCGCATCACCGTGGACCGTGCCTTCATCCAGTCCAAGTCCTTCAATACCCCCTTCAAGGGCTGGACCCTGCCGGGGGCCATCCTGGGTACCTGGGTGGGGGGACGGAAGGTGTGGGGGTAGGGAGCCACCCAAGGCTGTCGATTCATTGGCGGCGGGCTTCCGGAATGGCCTAGAACCTGCAGCCCGCGGGTTTCTGTGCGGGGAATGCCCATGCGTCGTCCCTCCGGATTCACCCTCATCGAACTGCTGCTCGTCCTGGCCATCCTTGGCATCATCAGTGCTATTGCGATACCCGCCCTCCTCAACCAGCGGGCCCGAAGCCGAGACAAGGCCACGATCATGCACACAGTGGGTCACTTGCCTGACCTGGTGGGGCAGTACGAAAAGGCCCGGGAGGAGGGCCTGGATCCGGCGGGCATCAACTTGGCACTTGGGAATTACCTCACCCGTACCGTGGGAACCCTTCCGAGTCCCTGGGGTGGGACCAGGGCCTTCAATACCACCCCCTGGCAGGTGGATGGTGCCACCACCAAGGAGGAATTTCTTGCCCTGATGGAGGCCACGGAGAGCCTCGGGCGGGTCCGGGTCTACATCCAGCATCCAGGTGATGGACAACCCGCATTCCTCGGCACGGTGAGTCGGCTTCGCCATCCCGTGGCGGGGGACACGGTTTTCAAGAAGGCCACGGCACTGGAGTAGGCGGGGAAGGTATCCGGGTATCCTCAAAAGCTGATGACCACGCCCGCGCCTTCGTCCCTGCCGATCGCCTTGGCCCTGGGGGGCCTGGATCCCTCTGGGGGGGCAGGCCTGGTGCGGGATGCCCTCACCCTTGCGGCCCTGGGGGTCCATCCCATGGTCATCCCCACGGCGGAGACCCTGCAGAACGGGGTGGCCTGCGTTCAGATCACGGGGCCGGGCATGAGCCCCCGACTGCGCCTGGAGGTGCTCAAGCCCCACCTCCGGGAGGCCTGGGGCGTGAAGCTGGGCCTTGCGGCCCTGCCTCCCGAGGAACTGGCGGACCTGGTGGGGGATGTGATGGAACATGGCCCCATCGCCGCCATCTGGGATCCCATCCAGGCTCCTACTTCGGGCGTGGGGCTTCATGACGGCG
>CAZPUI010000357.1:0-5787 GCA_964589695.1 uncultured Solibacteraceae bacterium
TCTGTTGTCGACCTTCCGCCGACAGATGGGATGGCACATGTCAGCCATGGCTTCCTTGGACATCTTCCGTGCCCCGCAGGACACGGTGGCCGTGGTCATGGCCGGTGGCCGTGGGAGCCGCCTGATGGATCTCACCCAGGAGCTTTCCAAGCCTGGCCTCGATTTCGGCGGCAAGTACCGGATCATCGACTTCACCCTGTCCAATTGCGTCAATTCCGGCATCCGGCGCATCGGTGTACTCACCCAGTACAATTCCCATCGGCTGCTGGAGCATCTGCAATTCGGTTGGACCTTCCTTTCCCCCAACCTGAACGAGTTCGTCCATGTCTGCCCGGCCCAGCAGAGCCTCGAGAGCGATGCCTGGTACAACGGAACCGCCGACGCGGTGTACCAGAACATCCACAACATCCGGGAGCACAGCCCTGAACATGTACTGATCCTGGCGGGGGACCACATCTACAAGATGGACTACCGGCGCTTCCTGGAGGACCACCTGGCCGCGGATGCCGACATGACCATCGCCTGTCTGGAGGTGCCCAGGGACCAGGCCCGGAGCTTCGGGGTGGCGGAGGTGGATGACACGGGGCGCATCACGGATTTCGTGGAGAAACCCAGCGATCCCCCCGCCATTCCTGGGCAGCCGGACACCTCCTTTGCCAGCATGGGGATCTACCTGTTCAAGGCTCGATTCCTATACGACGAACTGATTCGGGATGCGGCGAACCGAAAGTCCAGCCACGATTTCGGCAACGACCTCATCCCCTACCTGGTGCCCAGGGCCAAGGTCTTTGCCCACCGGTTCGAGCGCAGCCACCTGCGCAACCTGGACAAGCCCCCCTACTGGCGGGATGTGGGAACCCTGGATGCCTACTGGGAGGCCAACATGGACCTCACCTATGTGGATCCGGCCCTCAACCTCTACGACCAAGCCTGGCCCATCTTTACCCACATCGAACAACTGCCTGGGGCCAAGTTCGTCCACAGCGATCCCCATCGGAACGGGGTGGCCATTGCGAGCGTGGTAAGCGGTGGATGCATCATCTCCGGGGGCACGGTGTACCAGAGCCTGCTCTTCTCGAAAGTCAGGGTGCATTCCCACGCCTACCTTCACGAGTCCATCGTGCTTCCGGATGTGGATGTGGGCGAGCATGTCCGCCTGCGAAAGACCGTCGTGGCCCGGGGTTGCCGCATCCCCAGGGGCATGGTGGTGGGAGAGGATCCGGACGAGGACTCTCGCCGTTTCTACCGGACACCATCTGGCGTGACCCTGCTGTCTCAGCGCATGCTGGACCGTCTGGAGGGATGACATGCGGGTGCTGCACGTCGCGGGGGAATTCTTCCCCTACGTCAAAGTCGGGGGGCTGGGGGATGTCATGGCGGCCCTGCCCAGGGCCCAGCGGGGGCTGGGGATGGACGTTCGGGTGCTGCTCCCGGGCTACCCTGCACTGCTGGAGGGTATTCCAGGGCTGGGGGAGGTGGGGCTGATCCCTGACCTCCTGGGCCAGGGGCCGGCCAGGATCCTCGGGGGCTCTGCGGCCCACGGGGTGCCCGTCTACCTGCTGGACCACCCCCTCTACCACCGCCCTGGGGGGCCCTACGATGAATGGGGGGACAGCCACCTCAAATTCGGTGCCTTCTCCTTTGCGGCAGCGATGCTGGGGCGCCACGGTGATGCCCGGGGGTGGACCCCGCAGATCCTTCACCTCCACGATTGGCAGACCGGATTGGCCCCGGCCTACCTCAGGCAGATGGGTGAGGGGCCGCGGACCGTGATGACGGTCCACAACTTGGCCTTCCAGGGCATCTATTCCGCAGGCGTGGCCCGTGATCTCTGGCTTGGACCCGACCTCTTCCATCCCCACGGTGTGGAATTCTACGGGGATCTCAGTTTCCTGAAAGCTGGGCTCCAACTTTCCGATCGCCTGACCACCGTCAGTCCCACCTACGCCCAGGAGATCCAGACGCCCGCCTTCGGAGAGCGGCTGGAGGGTCTCCTGCACCATCGTCGCCAGGACCTCGTAGGCATCCTCAACGGCGTGGACACCACCATCTGGAACCCTGCCCGGTCGCCCCATCTGGGCATGCATTACAGCGTCACCCGCATGAGCGGGAAGTTGATCTGCAAGAACCACCTCCAGCGGGAATTGGGATTGGAGGAGGGCGGCACCACCCCGCTTCTGGGGGTGGTGAGTCGACTCACCCACCAGAAGGGCTTGGACCTGCTCCTGGAGCGGGTGGACGACCTGGTGTCCCAGGGGGCTCAGTTGGCGGTCCTGGGCACGGGGGAACCCGCACTGGAAGAGGGATACCGGGCCGCCGCGGACCGGCATCCGGGGAGGGTGGCGGTGGTCCCCGCCTATTCCGAGCCCCACTCCCACAAGGTCATTGCCGGGTGCGACGCCCTGGTGGTGCCCTCCCGGTTTGAACCCTGCGGGCTCACCCAGCTCTACGCCCTGGCTTACGGCACCCTGCCGGTGGTCCGGCATACCGGAGGGCTGGCGGATACGGTGGTGGATGAGTCCCTGGGTGTCGGTGCCACGGGGTTCAGCTTCCACCCCCCCCATGCAGAGGCGCTGGGAGAGACCCTTGCCCGGGCGCTGCGGATCTACCGTGGGCAGCCCAAGCGTTGGGCCGCCATGATGGGTGCCGCCATGCGCCAGCGCCATGGCTGGGCGGAATCCGCCGAACGATACTTGGCCGTGTACCAGGCCCTTGTGCCCTGAACCTGGTTGTAACGCACGCAGCCGCCGCTGCTTCAAACCCGACAGGAGGATTCCCATGGACGCCCTTGATGCCCTGCTCAGCCGTCGCAGCATCCGGTCCTACACCGGAGACCCTGTCACCAGGGACCAGGTGAAGGAACTGCTCCATTACGCCGTACACGCTTGCTCTGCCGGGGATCAGCAACCCTGGCGCTTCGTGGTGATCGATGAACGCGCACTTCTGGACAAGGTGGCCGAGCAACACCCCCATGCGGGCATGCTGCGCCAGGCTCCCGTGGCCATCCTCGTCTGTGGGGCGACAGGCCGATTGCCCTTTCCGGGCTTCTGGGAGCAGGACTGCGCAGCGGTCACCCAGTATCTCTTGCTGGCCGCCCACGCCTCGGGGCTGGGGGGCGTCTGGCTGGGCCTGCACCCCGACCCGGAACGCACGGCCCTCATGGCGCGCCTGTTGAACATTCCCGACGAGGTGGTGCCCTTCGCCCTGGTGCCCATTGGCGTGCCCTACGAACGCCCCCGGCTTCCCGAACGGGATCATCGGGAGTGGGTGCGCCGCAACGATTGGAACGAGCCTTTCTTCGTGTCGGATGTGGATCGGCTGCATCCCTGAGTCTCGCCGACCCAGATCCTTCAAATTCCTTAGGTCCAACCGATGCGTGGGTCCAGGGGGGGGCTGGCCAGGTCCAGGCGCCTGCGGGCGCTCTCCAGGCGGGGGTCGTCCACCCCAGGCACCCAGAGGGTGGCCTGGAGGGAAACCTCCCCCAGCTTGGCCTGGATCCTGGACAGAAAGGCCTGGCCGAGGGCCTGAGGCGTGCGCTGTAGGATCAAGAAGAACTTGCCAGCCCCCTCGTGTACCAGGAGATCGCCTCCCCGGACTTGGTCTGCGGCGGCCTGGAGTCGCGCCAGGGCCTCAGGTGCCTCCAGATCCATCCGCCATGTCGCCAGGGTCATGTCTTCCTGGGTGGGCGCACCGCCCGCCAGGTTGGCCTTGAGCCAGATGTCCAGGTAGCGCAGGTTCGGCAGCCGGGTGACGGCATCATGGATGGAGCTGTCTTCCACCACGGCCCGGGTGATGGCCAGGGCGTTCTCCAGGCGATGCAGCGAGGTCTTCAGGTTCTCCACTTCCAGGAGTCGGGAAAGAAAGCCCGCCACGGAGTCCAGGAGGGCCAGGTCCGTCCGATCCAGGGGGTGTGGATGGCTGAAATGGGCGAAGAGCAGGGCCCTCATGCGCCCCTCGCCCCAGAGGACCGTGCCCGCTGCGGCCAGGATGCCGGGGTTGGACCTGGCCCATCCTTCGGGCAGTATCCGATCCGACGAAAGATCCCGCAGGACCATGGTGCGGTGGGGGTTGGCCAGAAGCCAGGAGCAGAACTCGGGGATGGGCGCAGGTGTTTCGCACCCGTCGTGCTCGGGTGCCCACCACCGGGTTTCCAGGAAGTCATCTTCGATGGCCACAAGGTAGGCCTGGCTGGCCCCCAGGTGGGAGAGTAGGAGGTTCAGGCCGCGGGTGAGGAAGAAGGGGTCCTCCCGGGAGGTCATCTGCAACAGCGTTTGCAGGGCCTCCACGAGGCGGTCCAGGGTGTCCACGGGTCGCAATCGGGTCGACCAGCGGCGGAGAAGACGGGGGGGCATGCAGACTCCGGGCTGTCCTCCTCTTCGGAGCGACATGGGCGACCCTTCAGTCCTAGGGTGGGGGCATCTGACAGGAACTGGCGGTGGCGGCGGGCAGGTAGCAGTTGCGCACGTAGTCCATCACCATGCGATCGGCGTTGAAGCGCCACGAGAGGGTGCGGATGGAGCGCTTCACCCGCTGCATCCAGCGCCGGGGCAGACCCGTCTGGGGGTCCCGGTCGTAGTAGAGGGGCACGATGACCTGCTCCAGCAGTTCGAAGAGGGCATCGGAGTCGCGTTGGTCCTGGATGTCCTGGTTGGCGTGGATTTCCCCGTTGCCGATGGCAAAGCCGTTCTCACCGTCGTAGGCTTCGGCCCACCAGCCGTCCAGGATGGACGCGTGGAGGCCGCCGTTCATCACCACCTTCATGCCACTGGTGCCGCAGGCCTCCAGGGGACGTCGGGGGTTGTTGAGCCACGCGTCGATGCCCTGGTAGAGGTTGCGGCCCACGTGGGCGTTGTAGTTCTCCACGAAAACGATCCGGTTGCGGAATCGGGGATCATCGCTCAATTGGCCCACCCGCTGGATGAGGGCCTTCCCCGGGCCATCTGCAGGGTGGGCGCGGCCGGCGAAAATGATGTTCACGGGGCGGGCAGGGTTGTTCACCAGGCGGTCCAGGCGATCCAGGTCGCGGAGCAGCAGATCCGGCCGCTTGTACGGCACGAAGCGGCGGGCGAACCCGATGGTGAGGGCCTCGGGGTCCAGTTGGGGGTGGTTGTTGGGTTCGCCGATGCGATCGTGCATGCGCGCCACCCGTTCATGCACGAACCTCAGCATCCTGGACTTGAGGACCTGCTTCACCTCCCAGAGTTCCGCAGGGTCGATGCCTTCCACCTTCATCCAGAGGTCGGGTCGCACGATGCCATCCTGCCAGTTGGGTCCCAGATGGTACTGGAAGAGCTGATTGATCTCGGCCGCCAGCCAGGTGTGGGTGTGCACCCCGTTGGTGATGTGGCCGATGGGCACCTCGCTCTCCTTGCGACCGGGGTAGAGGCATTGCCACATCTCCCGGGAGACCACGCCGTGGAGGGCGGACACACCATTGGCGCGACTGGAGCATTTGAGGGCCAGGACCGTGGGCATGAAGGGGGACCACTCGTCCCCGGGGTTCACGCGGCCCAGACTCATGACATCGTGCAGGGAGAGGCCCAGGCCCTCCGCCAGGGGCTTGAGGTGTTCCGCCGCCAGGTCCGCAGGGAACTTGTCATGGCCCGCTTCCACGGGGGTATGGGTGGTGAAGACCGTGGCGGCGCTGCATTCCCGGATGGCCTTCCAGGGGTCCAGGCCGTCATGCTGCACCCGATGGCGGGCCCGCTCCAGGATGGCGAAGGCGCTATGGCCTTCGTTCAGATGGTAAACACTGGGGGTGATGCCCACCGCCCGCAGGGCCCGGCT
>CAZPUI010000358.1:0-5760 GCA_964589695.1 uncultured Solibacteraceae bacterium
GCACCAGTGCTGAGCCCCTGCTCCTGTGGCGGCGTCAGCGTGCCAGGCGGAGACAGCAGCGATGCCAACTTCGTGGATGTCCTCAACAGCCGCTGGCTGAAGGAACAGCTCCTGCAGACCGAGTTCCAATATCACGCCCGGGCTTGGCGCTTTGGAGCTGAGCGGGTCGAGAAGGGTACCCTCTACAATTACCTGGAAGCCAAGAACATGGATCGGGCGGTAGGTGAACTGGGCAAGGTGCTGTCTGCTTCGCGCGACCTGAAATCCAAGGTCATTTCCATCAGTGCCGAAACCAGGGTTCCCGAACTCTCTCAGCTCATCGTACAGCGGGCCGGGAAACTCCTGGAGGTCTTCCTGCAGGAGAAGGGGCGCACCCGCGGAGGTGCCAAGGCAGCCTTTGCCGAAGCTCGCCTCGCCGACGCACGCCGGGAGATGGACGAAGCCGAGGACATCTTGCGCCGCTTCCTCGAGGGGAATCGAAACTTCCAGAGCAGCGGCGATCCCTCTGTGCGGCTAAAGGGTTCCAGGCTTGAAACCGAACTCCGCCTCCGCCAACAGCTGGTTAGCGCCATCGCCATGAATCGCGAGCAGGCTCTACTTGAAGAGAAGAACGACATCCCCATTCTTAACGTGCTGGATCCTGGGAACCTACCTGTTGAGAAGAGCAGGCCTTCGCGAAGCCAAGCTGTGATCGCAGTATTTGTTTTATCGGGTCTTGTTGCCTGGGGCCTAGGGAATCGTGACTGGATCAAGAAATTTCTGTTGGATAGGCAGGAAACTGGAACTGGAGTTGAATCGTGAAAACCATTGCGATTGTGGGTTGTGGCCGTATTTCCAAACGACATGTGCAGGTCCTGAATCAAATGCCTGATATCCGCCTCGTGGCGGTTTGTGACTTGGTTGAAGACCGGGCCCGTGACACTGCTGAACCCCTTGGAATCCCCTATTATTTGGATGCGTTAGAGATGGTGAAGGCGATGAAGCCGGATATTGTCAGCATCCTTACGGATTCGGGGTCGCATCCCCGCATCGGCTGCCTATTGGCACCCCATGTGTCAGTGGTGGTGGTCGAGAAGCCCATGGCGCTGACCCTGGAGGATGCGGATAACCTCATCGAGGCCTGCGAAACCCATGGCACACGGTTGTTCGTGGTGAAACAGAATCGATTCAATCCTGCCATTCAGCAGCTCCGGGGGGCAGTGGACCAAGGTCGCTTCGGGAAAATGGTACTGGGTACCGTACGCATTCGCTGGTCCCGCGGTCAGGATTACTATGACCAGGCACCTTGGCGGGGCACCTGGAAACTGGATGGTGGCGTGTTTACCAACCAGGCCAGCCATCACATTGATTTGCTTCAGTGGCTGATGGGGCCTGTGGAGTCCGTGAAATCCTACATTTCCACCAGGCTTGTGAACATCGAGGCCGAGGATACCGGCGTGGCGGTCCTTAAGTTCAAAAATGGGGCCTTGGGGGTAGTAGAGGCAACCACCGCCACCCGCCCAAAGGATCTAGAGGGCAGCATCTCAGTCCTTGGCGAAAAAGGCTCTGTTGTGGTCGGTGGATTCAGTGTGAATCGCATGGTGACCTGGAACTTCACTGAACCTGCCCCGGAGGATGAAGATGCCATCCGGGCCATCACTGATCCTCCCAATGTCTATGGTTTTGGGCACCAACCGTTCTATGAGGACATGTTAGCCTGCCTGAATTCAGGCAGGCGATCCATGCTGGATGGTCTTGAAGGGCGCAAATCGCTCGAAATTATCAACGCCCTCTATGAATCCGCCTTTACGGGACGAGAGGTGCACCTTCATTACGTGCCCCAGAGTGTGCCGCTAGGGCGTGGGTGAGCTGTGGAGAATGCTGTCATGTCGACCCCTGAATTGGTCCGGGATCTCCTGGCGAAGATAGAATCCACGACAGCCAAGGTAGGCGTTGTCGGACTGGGCTATGTCGGACTTCCCTTCGCCGTTGAAAAGGGAAAGGTCGGATTCAAGGTGCTGGGATTTGACCGCAGCGCCCACCGGGTGGATCTGGTAAACCAGGGGAAGAACTTTATCGGTGATGTGAAGGATGATGAACTCCGCGAGTTGGTGTCTGGCGGATTCATTGAGGCCACCACCGACATGGATCGGTTGGCAGACATGGATGTTCTGATCATCGCCGTTCCGACGCCCCTCACGAAAAACCTGAATCCCGATCTTCAATTTGTCGAGGCCGTCACCGGGGAAATCGCGAAACGCTTGCACCCGGGTCAGCTTATAAGCCTAGAGAGCACCACCTATCCGGGCACCACCGATGAAATCATGAAACCCATCCTGGAGCAGTCGGGCCTCAAGGTAGGCGTGGACTTTTTCCTGGCCCACAGCCCGGAACGCGTGGACCCTGGAAACCGGCGCTACACGACCAAGAACACCAACAAGATTGTTGGAGCCTCAGATCCCGCCAGTCGCGAAGTCGCCGTAGCGCTGTACCGGAAGACCATTCTGAACATCGTGCCGGTCAGCAGCGCTGCTGCTGCCGAGATGACCAAGGTGTTCGAGAACACCTTCCGGGCGGTGAACATCGCCCTGGTGAACGAGCTGACTCTGCTTTGTGATCGCATGGGGTTGAATGTCTGGGAAATACTGGATGCCGCCTTTACTAAACCCTTCGGCATCATGCCGTTCTATCCGGGCCCTGGGGTGGGCGGCCACTGCATTCCCCTGGATCCACACTATTTGGAATGGAAGGCTCGAGAATTCAATTTCAATACCCGCTTCATCGCACTGGCTGGTGAGATCAACCGCCACATGCCTGAATTTGTGGTGGAGAAGGCCATGCGCCTTCTCAGCGACCAAGGCAAGGGGCTACGTGGAGCCCGGGTGCTTGTACTGGGCGTTGCTTACAAGAAGGATATCGACGACCCGCGGGAAAGCCCCAGCACCGAGGTGCTGCACCTGTTGGCTCAGCGTGGCGCTGACATCACCTACCACGATCCCCACATCCCGCACTTCACCGAACACGGTCACGACCTGCACAGTGTGTCCCTCACCGCGGAGACTCTGCGTGAGGCCGACCTGGTGCTGATCCTGACCGACCACACCGCAGTGGATTATGCCCTGGTGGTGATGGAATCCACCCAGATCCTGGATACCCGCAACGCCCTCAAGCGGGTGGATGGCCCCAAACCCAACGTCGTTCTGCTCTAGGAAGTGACCATGGAGAAGCCCGCCTACATTCATCCCACCGCCGTGGTGGACGAGGGAGCCCGGCTGGGCGAGGCCACTAAGGTGTGGCACTTCTGCCACGTTTATCCCAAGGCCGTCATCGGAAAGCACACCATCCTGGGCCAGAACGTCATGGTGGCCAATGGCGTCACCATCGGGGATTTCTGCAAGATCCAGAACAACGTCAGCCTCTACGAGGGGGTGATCCTCGAGGATTACGTGTTCTGTGGACCCAGCATGGTGTTCACCAATGTGACTACGCCTCGCTGCCTCTTCCCCCGGAACACCACCGAGGACTACCTCACCACCCGTGTGAAGCGGGGCGCCTCCATTGGCGCCAATGCCACTATCGTGTGTGGTGTCACTTTGCATGAGTGCGCCTTCGTGGCGGCCGGGGCCGTAGTGACCAAAGATGTGCCCCCTTACGCCATGGTGGCGGGCGTTCCAGCCCGGATAATCGGTTACATGTGCGAGCGGGGCGAGCGTCTGGTCTTCGATGCTGCGAACGAAGCTCTCACCACCTATGGCCAACAATATCGAAAGAACGCTGAAGGCCTCGTGGGCAAGGTGGGATGATGAGCATACAGACGCAAATCCCCATTCTCGACCTTCAGCCCCAGATCCAAGCCCACTGGGATGAGTTTAATGCGGCCTTTCAGCGCGTGATGCGATCGGGCCAGTTCATCCTTGGGCCCGAAGAGAAGGCCTTCGAGCAGGAATGCGCTGCTTACCTGGGGGTAAAACACGCCATTGGTCTGAACTCCGGAACGGATGCCCTCTACATCGCCTTGCGGGCGCTGAATATCGGCCCCGGGGATGAGGTCATTACCACTCCCTTCACCTTCTTTGCCACGGCCGAAGCCATCAGCCACGTGGGAGCCACGCCAGTCTTCGTGGACGTTGAGGAGGAGTCTTTCAATCTCGATCCGAGCCTTGTTGAAGCGGCCATCACCACCCACACCAAAGCGATCATTCCGGTTCACCTCTTCGGGCGGCCATGCGACATGGATCGAATTCAGGCCATCGCCGACAAATACGGGCTCAAGATTGTCGAAGACTGCGCTCAGAGTTTCGGTGCCGAATGGAAGGGTAAAATGGCCGGATCTATGGGTATCTTTGGGTGTTATAGCTTTTTTCCTACTAAAAATCTAAGTGCTTTCGGTGATGGAGGGATGATTACTACCAACGACGACGAACTTGCAGCTACTGCACGTATGCTTCGTGTCCACGGCAGCCGAAAAAAATATTTCAATGAAGCAGTGGGATACAACTCTCGCCTCGATGAGCTTCAAGCTGCAATGCTGCGGGTGAAGTTGCCGTACATCGATCATTGGAATGCAGGTCGTGTTCAGGCGGCCGAGAGATATAAGACCTTGCTCCGAGATGCAAATGAGATCCTAGTGACTCCGTCGGTCACGGAGGGGCATGTGTTTCACCAGTACACAATTCGCATTCAGGGCCAAGATCGTAATGCTTTCCAAGGCAGGCTTTCCGAACTAGGTATCGGGACGATGGTCTATTACCCCGTTCCCTGTCATAAGTTGAAGATCTATCAAGAGAGCCATGCTCAAGTTGATTGCCCCATCGCAGAAGCTCTTTCCACGGAAGTTATCAGCCTGCCAATCTGGCCGGAAATCAAGGCGGCGGTCCAGGAGGCGGTAGTGACTGGTCTCCTACGGTCCCTTTCGACGTGAAGTTGTTTGGCAACGACTTGATGAACATCCTTCCCAAAGGACGGTTTGCCCAAAATGTGCTGAAAATCGCTGGCGGAACGGCATTAGGGCAAGGGATTGTGATGCTTTCTTCCCCGGTGCTCACGAGAATATACACCCCGGAACACTTTGGCCTACTATCAGTCTATGTGTCAATTCTTTCAATGATTTTGGTGATAGCCTCTATGCGTTATGAAGTGGCTATCACAATTGCACAAGATGATGCTGAGGCGGCCCATGTTGTGGTCATTTCTCTATTAAGTGTAGGCATAATTTCAATATTGGTAATGATTGCCTGCTTGTTCAGCAGTAAAGAATTGTTGTATAAATTAAAAATAAGTAATATAAAATCATATTTATACTGGATGCTACCAATCGGAGTAGCCGGAGGGGGCGCATACCAAGTCTTGAGTAACTGGGCGCTCCGGCAAAGAAATTATGACTGCCTGGCAAAAACTCGATTTCATCAGGGACTTGCCCAGGTTCTAACTCAAGTCGGGTTTGGTTTTATGATCCATGGATCGTTCGGTCTTTTGGCGGGAGCAGACCTTGGACGATTAAGCGGAACAAGCACTCTTGTCCGTACCGCATGGCGTGAAGGGCACGCCCAATTTCGGGCTATCTCATGGGAGAAGCTTTGCTTTTACTATTTAATGCTGTTGTGGACATCGGCTCTTTAAGCTTTAGACCCCATACACTTGAAATCATTAAAATCTCCTTGTTCCTTTTTGGTACCTACCTAGGTACAATTATGACTCTTAAGACATCCGATGAACTCTACGTTAGTATCCCCTTCATTCGATTTGCCCCTACCAATCAAAAGAAAAAAGACTTACTTCTAG
>CAZPUI010000359.1:0-5752 GCA_964589695.1 uncultured Solibacteraceae bacterium
TTGCCCACGGCCCAGATCCGCCCGACCCGATCCTGGACCATGGAGCGAATGATGTTCTGCTCGGTCCCCGGGAGCGGGTGGAAGCCCCGCTCCGAGGCCCGCACCATGCCGCAGGACGTGCCGAGCCAAAGGGTGCCTTCCCGGTCCCGCATCAGGGTCCAGACCGTGTCGTTGGGAAGTCCCTCCTGGACCTTGTACCAGGTCAGGAGCCCCCGGCCCTGCTCCTTCATTACCCCCAGGCCCCCCAGCCAACGGGTACCATCCCGGCCCACCATGAGGGTGCGCACCAGCTCCTTGGGCAGGCCCTGGGCCGGCCCCACCTGCTCCCAGCGCCCATCGCCTCGACGGTGGAAGAGGTTCCGCTGGGTGGGCATCCAGAGCTCCCCCCGGTCGTCCAGGTACAGAGCTCCCCGGCTGTTGGGCACGATCCCCGGTGGGGTCACATCCTCGAAGCGGGTGGCGCCCGGCGCGCAGCTCCAGAGGGCCCGGGAGGCCACCACCCAGACCCGACCCGAGGCCTCCTGGGCGAAGGCGTCCAGCTCCAGCCCCTGGAAGCCATCGGGGGAGGTGTAGGTGGTCCACCGCCCGGCCTCGAACCGGTGGACCTGTGTGCCCGCCGTGGCAGAACTGCTGGCGACCCACATCCCTTTGCCCGCGGCGAGAAGGGCCGTGGCCTCCCCTCCGGTCCAGCCTTCCACAGCCTGGAAAACCCCATCCTCACGCTGCCGATAGTGCCCCTGGACCGTGGTCACCCACAGGCGCCCCTCGGGCCCGGTGAGGACCTGTCGGATGGTTCCCTGGGGAAGCCCCCGGGGCTCGGCCTGAAAAGCCACCCCATCCCACCAGGCCAATCCCCCGGCGGTGGCCACCCACAACCGTCCGCGGGGATCCAGGTGCAGGGACGTCACATCCCCGGAGGGGAGTCCCTCGTCGATGCCGAAATTGCGGAACTGAAATCCATCGAAGGCCGCCACCCCACTCTGTTCCAGGCCGGCCCACAGGAGGCCTCGCGGGTCCAGGAGCAGGGCATTCACCGTGAGACTCGAAAGGCCCACCTCGGAGCCATAGAGCCGATAGGGCCGCCGCCCTTCGGGCACCCCCTGGGCCCAGACCAGGCCCGCTGCGCCCAGGAGAAGGGCACACCACCGCCACCCGGGGTGGCGTCGCTGAGGGGCTTCGTGGCGGGTCACGGGGTCCCGATGCAGGGGGGTAGGGGGAAATCGGTCAAGCGAGCAGGCTGTCTTCAAACTACCGCGGGGGTCTCCGGAAAGGAAGCGATCGATTGGCCACCGCAGCACCCACGGGAATTTCTCAGACCCCACCGTATTCCCTGCGGATGGGGTGCGAGGAGGCATCGCGTGCCAGGCCGATAAGTGCCTGCCAATTCAGGCAAAACCACGCGGCGGCCTGAAAGGGCGTCCTCAAGGCCACAGCGCGGCATTCGGCCGCAACCCAAAAGAATTTTCAACACGGAGAACACTGAGAATGCACGGAGGACACCGAGAAAAGAGTCTAGTCATTCGCCGAACCCGGCTTCCTTGCCTTCGACATACTGTTCGCGCGGATCTGCCGAGCCGTGTACCTCCTTACACCCTCCAAAAGGTCCCCGTGCTTTCTCGTGCCACGCATGCGTGGCATCTCCGTGGTCTCCGTGTTTCAATTCTTGAAAAGAAATATGTTGCCATGTTTTCGAACTCCAACTTCGGTGCGCGAAGGCAAGGTATTGCGGGTTAGCAGTACGGGGACCGAGCCTGGGGAGGATACTGGTCGCTCAAAGGACCGCTCGTGCTACATTCCGCAGGTATCCCGAGGGATCCAGGTGACCGCCATGACCGATGCGCCTTCCCAGCCCAACCCCGTCCGCCCCTTCGACGAGGAGCGCCGCCTGCGGGCCATTGTCCGGCTCAAGGGACGCAGCGGGTTCGCCTCCCCCGCCGAGCAGCTTGCCCTGCTTCAAGGCTTCGAGGACCGCTCCCTGGAGAGCATCCAGGAGGAGGCGGGCCGCAGCACCGCGGACAAGGCCCAGGAGTTGGCCTTCCAGGCGCTGGAGGCCGAGGACGCCGCCCAGGCCGCGACCCTCGCCCACCGGGCCCTGGATCTGGACCCCCGCTGCCTGGATGCACGGTGCTGCCTGGCCGCCCTGGAGTCCCGAAGCCCCACGGAACAATTGGATCGCCTGAAGGTGATCCTGGCCGAAGCCACCCAGGCCCTGGATCCCCTGCTCCTGCGGGTCCATGGGGGGCGGCTCCACACCGTGCCTGAATTCCGCCCCTACCTGCGGTCCCGCTTCGCCCTGGCCAGCCTCCTGGCCCGCATGAACCGCCCCAAGGCCGCCACCAAGGCCTTCGAGGACCTCCTGGACCTGGATCGCACCGACCCCCTGGAGGTGCGCTACCAGCTCATCCTTCTCTACGGCCCCAGCCGCATGACCAAGGCCCTGGAAGCCCTGGTGGACGCCTTCCCCCAGGACACCAGCGTGGTGATGGTCGGGAGTCGCCTCCAGGCCAATGTCCAGGCCGGCCAGGAGGCCCAGGCTCGGGCCGCCCTGGAAGTCGCCCGTCGGCGCAATCCCCATGTGGAACCCATCCTCGTGGGCAAGACCCGCATGCCCAAACCCAGCGGCGCCCCCCCCCATGAAGGCAGCCTGGAAGAAGCCATCCAAGCCCTGCGAATCCTGAATCGCACCTGGGCCACGGACCGGGAAAGCATGTTTTGGTTGTTGAAGGCCTCGACCTAGTTACGGGGCTTTCCGAGTTCTAGATGCCGTCCCCCTACCCCATCGCCTCCCGAATCCAATGCAGGATCGAGGCCTCCAGGCTCTGGAGGGCGGCTTCGGGGTCCTGGGGTTGGCCGGCGTCCTGGAGGCTCTCCAGGAGCGTGTTCGCGCAGCGCCGAGCCACCAGGCGGGAACGCTGTTCCAGGGCCACCTCGGTCATGGTGTTGGGAAAGGCTGTTCGGTAGCCTGCGAGGATCTGCTGCAGGGCCCGCCGGGATGTTGTTCGCTGGGCTCCCAGTCCCTGTCCTTGGCCTGACCAGTTCACCAGGGCCATGCAGGCGACGTGGCCCGCCTCGGCTTCAAACAGGGTCAGCCAGCAGGCTTCCTCCCGAGCCGCCTCATCCCGCGGGGCTTCCCCCACCGTTGGATCAGGGGTGGATCCGAGCTCCACCAGTCGCGCCTGGGCCGGCTTCCCGGCCTGGAGGGCCCGGAAGCGCTGCTTGGAGTCCCCCAGTCGGGCATAGAGACGGGAGAGCCACAGGGAGGACTCCACCGCCAATAGGCTCCAGGCATCCAAGGTTCTCTGAAGGGTGGATTCCACGGAGCCTCAGTTCCCCTGGCTGGGCCGGAGATCCTCGCGCGCCTGGGATCCATGAGGGCCGTGCCCGTCCAAACCCACGATCTGGTGGACCAGAACCCCCAGGCTCGCCAAAACCAGGGCCGCCAGCATCAACGCGGACAGAAGGCGGCGGATCTCAGATGGCATCAGGTATCGGACCCTCATGGTGGCTCACCCCGACTTTGCAACACATAAGCAATCGTTGAAAACAATGATCTTCAAAAATCGCGCCAACCGAGCACCCTAAGCATTCCCTCAGGTTTTCCACCCCTGGACCCTGAGGGGTCGGACATAATTCCCGATCATGGCGGAAAAATTCCCGATCCTGGGGTCGAGTGGAAACCTCGGTGATGCGATGCTGGAGGTTCCAGGGTCCTGCTGACCCCGGAACAGGAGCGCATGTGCAAGGTTTGGCTCATCAAGGGCAGGCACCTGGCATCTCGAAGTACCCCCTGGGGACGCGGCGTCGGCTCTGGTTGCTGGGCTTCCTCCTGGTGCTCGGTCTCTGCCTGGTGTTGGGGGTGAACCTGTTCCTGCGGGACCGGGAGGCCCGGGTGGCCCAGGAGGACTTCAGGACCCTGCAGCTGAACTGGACCGCAGCCTGCGCCTCCCTGCTCCAATCCCTGCTGGAGGATGTGGCCCCCGGAGCAACGCTTCCCATGGAGCGATTGAGCAGCCTTCAGGTGCTGGAGCAACCCGAAACGCTGCAAATCCTCCTGCGCTCCCCGGATCGGGGCTGGATCACCGCCCGGGGCGGGGACTTCTTCCCGGCGCCCGGCAGAGAACTACCAGGTTCCGAGGGTTCCTGGCACACCCTGCTTCGGGAGGAAGCCCTGGCCCTGGGACTGCCCCCCCGCACCACGGCCCTGAGCTATGCCACGGCCACGGACCGCAGGGGCCGAAGCTGGAAGGTGGCGGTGGCGGGTTCGGCCTTTCGTGAGCGGGAGCGAGCCCAGTTTGCCCGGTACCGATTGCTGGCCAGCTACCTGGCCATGGGGGGCTTTGTCCTGGCCCTGGGGGCCTGGGCGCTGCGACTCCAGCGCCGGGAGTTACGGCTTGGCCAGGAGTTGGAGCTGCGGGAAGCTTCGCGGCTCAAGGATCAGGAGCTGAGCCAGGCCAACCGCGCCGCCACAGTCCTGACCTTCGCCTCAGGGGTCGCCCACGAGATCTCCACCCCCCTGGGGGTCATTGCGGGGCGGGCGGCCCAAATGGCCCTGCGCACCGAAGGGGATGCACGGTTGGCCAGGAATGCCCAGGCCATCCAGGAGGAGGTCCAGCGCATCCACCGCACCCTGCGTCGCTTCCTGGACCTGGCCCGGGGCGGCCCGGCGGTGCAGGAGGAACTTCATCCCGGAAACTTGGTGGGCGCCGCGGTGGCCTTGGTGGCCCATCGTTTTCTCAAGGCCGGGGTTCGCCTCCAGGTGGAGGTCCCCCCGGATCTCCCGATCCTTCGGGGGGATGGCAGCCTCCTGGAGCAGCTGCTGGTGAACCTGCTGCTCAATGCCTGCGATGCCTCCAGCCCCGAGGAGGCCGTGGTGATCCTGGCAGGAGCCGTGGAAGGTCGAACGTTTTTCGAGGTCCTGGATGCGGACTGCGGAATCCCCCAGGACCACCTGGAGCGGGTGGGCGAGCCCTTCTTCACCACCAAACCCCGGGGCAAGGGGACGGGGATGGGCCTGGCCATCGCGAAGGAGATCGTCAGCATGCACCATGGCACCCTCGCTTTGGACCCTCGGCAGCCCAGGGGCACCCGGGCGCGGGTCGAACTTCCCTAGGAGCCCCCATGATCACCCGTGTGCTCGTCGTGGATGACCATCTCGAAATGGCCCGGATGCTGGCGGACTCCCTGGGGGACGCAGGATTCCAGGCGGAGGCCCTGGATTCAGGAAAAACCGCCCTGGAGCAGTTGGAATCCCAGCGGGTGGATGCCCTGGTGACGGACCTGCGCATGGGGCAGGTGAGTGGGTTGGACTTGTTGGCCGCGAGCAAACGCCTGGCCCCCCACCGTCCCGTGATCATCATGACGGCGTACGGGGCCATCGAGTCTGCGGTGGAAAGCATCCGCTTGGGGGCCTACCACTACCTGACGAAACCTTTCCAGCCCGAGGAACTCTGCCTCTTCCTCCGACGCGCGCTGGAGGAGCGGGACCTGCAGTGGGAGGCACGCCAGCTGCGGCGGGCCCTCCGGGGTCAACCCGGCGGTTCGGGCCCCGTGGGCTCCTGTGCCGCCATGCGCCAGGTCTGGGAATTGGCGGAGCGCATGGCTGCCGTGGATGTGCCCGTGCTGCTTCGGGGGGAGACGGGTACGGGCAAGAGCATGGTGGCGGAGTTCATCCATCACCAGAGCCCCAGGGCCAAGGCCCCCTTCGTGGCGGTGAACTGCGCGGCCCTGCCGGAAAGCCTGCTGGAGAGCGAGC
>CAZPUI010000360.1:0-5746 GCA_964589695.1 uncultured Solibacteraceae bacterium
GGCGCGAGCACAGGAGCACCAGGGCCGGGCGCAGGCGCTTGCCTCGCCCGCTGCGGACATGGGCGGACATGCGTTCCGCCACCGGCACATCGCTGTGGAGGATCCGCTCCAGTTCGCCCTCCACCGCCTCGAGACGGGCGGACATGGGAGTAAAGTAGCGGAGCAGATCCAGGCGCCTCAAGGAATCACCCGCGGAAGTTGCTGAACTGCAATTCCAGCCCTTGGTCGTTTTTTTTCAGCAGGGCAATACAGGCCTGGAGATCATCCTAGTTCTTCCCGGTGACCCGCACCTGGTCCCCCTGGATGGCGGCCTGGACCTTGAGCTTGGCATCCTTGATCACCTTCACCAGGGCCTTGGCCTTCTCCGTGGGAATGCCCTGGAGGAGCTTCACCTCCTGCCGCACGGTGCCCTTGGCCGCGGGCTCCACCTTGCCGTACTCCAGGAATCGGACGCTGACCCCCCGCTTGACCAGCTTGGTTTCCAGCACCTCGATGACCGACTTGAGCTTCACTTCGCTGTCACTGGCCAGGAGCAGGAGGCTTTCCTCCTTGAAGCTGATATCCGACACGGAACCCTTGAAATCGAAGCGCTGGCCGATCTCCTTCATGGCCATGCCCACGGCGTTCCGGATCTCCTCCTGGTTCACCTTGGACACCACATCGAAACTGCATTCCGTCGCCATGCATCCTCCTCAACTGAAGCCCGTCCAGCCCAGGCTCCGGAAGAAGGATAGCGTGGAGAGGCGGATTCCCAGGAGCAGCACGGCCTCGTCCCGTCCCGCCCGTCCCTTGCTCACGAAGCCTTCCATGTAGAAATCACCACTGGAGCCCTGGGAGCCCAACTGGGTGATGAGCACCCTCCCCCGCAGCACCAAGCGGTCCCTGTGGAAGAACTGGGGATCCCGAACGTAGGCGACCTCCGCCACAGAACCCTTCAGGGGGCCCTCCTCCTGGCGCACCGTGAGCCCCAGACGGGAGCGGTTGCGGAATTCGTCCTTCCGGGAATACACCAGGTCGGGGCCTTCGGGGGGGACGGCATAGCCCACCAGCCCCAGGGAGCCCACCACGCCCCAACTCACCTCCTCGGTGAGGGTGGTCATCCACCAGACCCCGGCTTCGCCCCGGAAGGCCCCACTGGTGGTGATGACATCCACGGTGTCGGACTTTTCCTTGCTGGAGGACTGGAAGGACACGGTGCCGAAGGCCTGGATCCACTGCTCGTTCGCGGGCCAGCGGAAGGTCTGGCGGATGTCCAGGGATACGAAGGGCTTGCTCCTGGCAAAGAAGCTGCTGGAGGATTGCTCCGAATCCCGGTAGAGGCTGGAGAACTGGAAGCCCGCGTAGAAGTCCGCGTGGAGGGGATCGGAATCGTGGCGCTGGGGGTCGTGGTCCTTGCGCATCAAGACGATCTGGTGCTCGATGGCCTTCATGAAGCGAATGGCCTGTTCCTGTTCCTCCGCCAGGGTCTGGGCCTTGGCCGCCAGGTGGGAGCCCTCCTTGCCGAGGTACTGCGTCAGGGCCAGGGCCCGATCCCGGTTGAAGGTCATCTCGGTGAGCCGGGTCTGGATTTCCTGTTGCTGGCGCCGCAGGGCCTTGAAGAAGGCCTTCTTTTCCAGGGGGTTCAGGGTCTTGAGAATGGCCCAGACCTGGGGGCCATAGGACGTGTTGGGCGCCCCCTGGACCATGAGGGGTGGAGGAAGACGGTCCTGACCGAAGGCGGGAAGGCAGGCCAACAGAAGGCAGAAGGAGGATCGGGTCATGGCATTCACGGAAGGGTCGCCTTCAGCTTATCCCAGCCCTCCCACAGGAAAAGGTGGAGAAAGGCGCACTGAACCAGGGCGTGGGCGATCCCGCCCTCCCTCAGCCTGGATTCGACCTCCCCCCAGGTGAGGGCCCACACCCGCAATTCCTCCGAGGGGTCCAAGTGCAGCTCGGCCACGGAATGGCAACCCAGGGCCAGATAGAAATGGCAGCGGTTGTCCTGAATGGCGGGGTTGGGCAGGCAGGACCCCAGGGAAACCCAGGTGGTGGCCTCGTGACCCGTCTCTTCCCGAAGCTCCCGGCGGGCACTCTCCAGCGGGGCTTCCCCGGGATCGCAGACGCCTCCCACGATCTCCAGGGTGGCTTGGTTGCAGCCGTGCCGGTACTGCTCCACCGCCAGGAATTCGCCTTCGGTGGTCAGGGCAATCACATTGATCCACTCGGGACACAGCAGGCGCGTGAACACCGCTTCCCGGGCCGTATGGGGGCTCCGGCGGCGGACCGTGAGCATGCGGAAGAGCCGCCCCTCCTGGTCCGTCACCACGTCCTGGTCCTCCCAGGGCCGGGTGGGATCGAAACCAGGACTGTGCTCCGCCAGGGGCCTCATGCCGCGGCTCCCTGCGCTTCGATCCTGGTTCCATGGACATCTACCCGCCGCGCCATGTGCCCTCCTCACATTCCATCCTATTCACCTCCATGCGCGACGGTGCTATGGTTCCGCCATGATCCGAACCTGTGGCGCCTGTTCCCTTCTGCTCCTCCTCCTGGCCTGCGAGGCCGAGGATCCGCGGCTGCCCGAGAAACTCTACTCGGACGCCACTCGGCTGAGCACCGAGGGCAAGACCCTGGAGGCCAAGACCCTCTTCGATCAGATCGCCGAGCGCTACCCCGCCCATCCCACAGGCCAGCGCGCCAAACAGGATGCCTACCTTCTGGAAGCCTTCTACCGTCAGGACATCAACGAGAAGCTCCGAGCCCTGAGATCCTCCATGAAGAGCATTTCCAACGCGCTCCTGCGCTACCGAACCAAGCATGGGGAGTATCCGGTCTCACTGGCGAGCCTGGTGCCCGACTACCTCGACAAGATCCCGGAAACCCCCTGGGGGCATGCGATTTTCTGCCGCACCTTCGTGGGCAAACCCGTGGAGGATGTGCTGGATCGAAAGGGGCTTCCGGTCCAGCAGTTCAACACCAAGCTCGACCGTTTCTACCTGGCCAGCCTGGGCACGGACCTGAAGCCTGGGGGCCAGGACCTGGCGGCGGATGTTTTCCTTGTCGATGGTGACTTCTTCCAGGACAAGAAACTGCCACCCATCCCCCCCAACCAACCGGTCCGTTAGGCTGAAAGGTTCTTCATCCCTTGACCCGGGCTGACCGATAGGTCGCCTGAGGGCCCCATGCGACCTTTCCTCCGCCAACCCACCCGGGTGCACCTGCTCCTGCTGGTGGCCGTGGCCGTGCTTCCGGCCCTTCTGATCCAGCTCTTCCTTGGACTATCCCGAAACCAGCAGGCTGAGGGCATGTCCTTCGCCCGGGTCCAGGACCAGGTCCAGGACCTTGCCACCCTCCACCACCACACCCTGGAGGGCACCCGTCAGTTCCTGCGTACAGTGGCCATCCTGCCGGAGGTGGGCCGCCAGGATGCCGAGGCCTGCACCCGGCTCTTTGCGCGACTGCTGGAAGAGAACCCAAAGTACGCCAACCTCTTCGCCGCGGACGCCGAAGGCAGGGTCTTCGCCGCCGGGGCCTCCGGGGCCCCCGCCCAGGTGGGAGACCGCAAGTATTTCCGCGACGCCCAGCTCTGGGGCCACCTTGCCGCAGGGGGATACGACCCCAGGGATGGAGGGTCCCGGACCCTCCTGCACTATGCGCAACCGGGGTCCACGGCTGCGGATGGTCGACGCCCCATCCTGGTGGTCGCCCTGGACCTGATGGCCCTGAGCCAGGATTCCCTGGGGATGGGCATCAACCCCGGGCTTCAAAACCATGCCCTGGTGGACCCTCAGGGGGTGGTCCTCTTCAGCACCCCGTCCTCCGGTGAACCGGTGGGCCAGCCCTTTCCAACGACGCAGCTGGCCCGTATCCTCGGTCCCGACCTCCAGGGCGCCTGGATCGAGCCGGGACCAGGAGGGACCCAGCACCTCCTCGCCTACCACCAACTGCGCCCCCGCGGCGGAAGCCGTCCCCTGCTCACCCTCGTACTCAAGGTGGACGCGGGTACCGCCATGGCCCGCGCCAGCCTCACCCTCACCCGGGATCTGGGCCTGCTGGCCCTGGCCACCCTCCTGGCCTTCGGGCTGGCCTGGGTCCTGGGGGAGGCCTCCCTGGCCGCCCCGCTAAGGACCCTGGCCCAGGCCGCCACCCGAATCCGCGGGGGAGAGCTCCCCACCCTGCCCCGCCCCCTGGGCGGCAGCCGCGAGACCCAGGATCTGGCGGAAGCCTTCGAAGCCATGGCCCGTGCCCTTGAACAGAGGGAAACAGAGCAGAAGGCCGCGGAATCCTCGTTGCAGAAACGCGAAATGGAACTGGAGGCCTTCTTCACCCAGTCCCTGGACGGTTTCTACATCGCCTCCACCGACGAGCCCCTGGACTGGCAGGGCGCCCAGGACCGGGAAGCCGCGTTGGAATGGGCCTTGGACCACACCCGAATCACCAAGGTCAATGCCGCCATGCTGGAACAGTACGGCGCCACGGAAGAGGATCTCCTGAATCGACCCATCCGGGCCTTCTACGCCCACGATCTGGTCTTTGCCCGCGCCATGATGGCGGAATTCATGGATTCGGGGCATCGCCATTTCGAAACCTACGAGCGGAAGACGGACGGTACCCCCATCTGGATCGAAGGCGACTATGTGCTGCTCTGGGATGACCAGGGGCGGATCACGGGCCACTTCGGGGTCCAGAGGGACATCACTTCCCGGAAACAATCGGAATCCTTGCTACGATCCAGTGAGCAGCGAATCCGCGCCCTCTGGGACAGCGTGAACGACGCCATCTTCGTCCATGACCTGGAAACCGGGGCCATCCTGGATGTGAATCAACGGGCTTGCGAGCTGTACGGGTACTCCCGGGAAGCCCTGCTGGCCATAGAGGTGGGAACCCTCAGTTCCGGCGAATCCCCCTTCGGGCAGGCCCAGGCCATCCAGTGGCTCCACCTTGCCCGGACCGTGGGCCCCCAGCTCTTCCGGTGGCATGCCAAGGACCGGCATGGGCGGCTCTTCTGGGTGGAAGTGAACATGCGGTGCGCGGACATCGGAGGCGCCCAGCGTTTCCTGGTGGTGGTGCGGGATGTGGACTCCCGCATTCGCGCCGAGGAGGCCCTGCAGGGGAGCGAGCGCAAGTTCCGGGCAATCTTCGATCAGACCTACCAGCTCATGGGCGTCTTGGACACCCGGGGCACCCTCCTGGAGATCAATCGCACGGCCCTGGAATTCATCGGGGCCGAGGAAGGGGATGTGCTTGGACACCCCTTCTGGACCACACCCTGGTGGGAGCAGTCCAGCCATGGCATGGAGGCCATCCACCAGGCCGTGGTCCTGGCGGCCCAGGGCAATTTCATCCGCTTCGAAACCACCCAACGAAATGCCAGTGGGGAGATGCGGGTGGTGGACTTCTCCCTCAAGCCCGTCCTGGACAATCAGGGCCGGGTGACCCTCATCATCCCCGAAGGCCGGGACATCACGGATCGCAAGGCAGGAGAGAAGGCCCTCCGGGAGCGGGAGGCCCTTTTCAGGCTTCTCTTCGAACGTTCTGCGGACCCCAACCTCCTTTTGGACGGGGACCGTTTTGTGGATTGCAACCAGGCCACCGTGACCTTCCTGGGGGCCGAAAGCCGGGAACAGATCCTGCAGACCCATCCCTGGGAACTTTCGCCTTCCCACCAGCCGGATGGCCGGGCCTCCCAGGAAAAGGCCGCAGACATGATCGCCCAGGCCTATGCCGATGGCAGCCACCGTTTTGCATGGATGCACCAGCCCCTGGTGGG
>CAZPUI010000361.1:0-5700 GCA_964589695.1 uncultured Solibacteraceae bacterium
TGCCCTGCTGCATGGAGCCCGTGAGCATCATGATCATCATGAGGAAGGGAATGATGGTCCCCAAGAACTTGGCCACGTGGCGGCCCGTGTCCGCGAGGTCTTCGCGCTTCAACTGGCTGGGGCTCACCAACTCGGGCGTGACCCCCAAGGCCTCCAGCCGCGCCTTGACCCAGGCCTGGTCCTGGGCCCCCAGGACCTTTTTCAGACGGTCGTAGGCCAGTTTGGCGGAATCGCCACTGGTATCCAGCTTGGCCTTGACCTCGAAGGTTTCCTTGCGCTCCAGCCGCGCCTTGGCGTCCGGAGCCACCTCCACCACCATCTCCAGGACCTCGTCCTTCAAGGCCTGGTTCACATTGCCCTGGGGCAGGGGCACCAGGCTGAAGAGGGCGCTGTCCTTCTGAAGCAGGGGTCCCACCACACCGGAGGGATCCACGAGGTGGATGCGGCTTGGGCGGTTCCGACGGTTGGCGCTGTCCACCTGGGTCATCTTCCCCAGAATGAGGAAGATGAGGGGGTAGAGCAGGAGGGGAAGGAAGATGGTGAAGAAGAGGGTCTTCTTGTCCTTTCCCAGTTCGATGAACTCCTTTTTCATGATCAACAGGGCGCCACGCATCACCGCACCTCCTGACTCTGACTCGCCAGCTTGAAGAAGACTTCATCCAGGGTCTGCACCCCAAAGGACCGTCGCAATTCGCTGGGGGGCGCATCGCCGTGGAGTTTGCCATCGAAGATGATGCCCACCCGATCGCAGATGTCGTCCACCATGGGCATGACGTGGGTGGAGACGATGACGGTACGCCCCTCGGCCCGCATGACCCGGAGAAGGTCCAGCACGGTCTTGGCCGTGATTACATCAAGGCCCGTGGTGGGCTCATCGAAAATCACCACCTTGGGGTCGTGGAGCAGGGCCCGGGCGATGGACACCTTCTGCTTCTGGCCGCTGGAAAAGCCTTCCATCTTCACATCCACGAAGCCCGTGAGCTCCAGTTTCTCCAGCAGGTGCATGCCGCGGCGCTCCGCCACCTTGGCCTCCACCCCCTGGAACTCGCCAAAGAGACGCAGCAATTCCCGGGGGGTGAAGCGCAGGTAGACCCCCAGGTCCGTGGAGAGATAACCCACCTGACTCCGGGCCTTCTCGCTCTCCATGAGGGTGTCGAAGCCGCAGACTTCCACCCGCCCCTGATCCGGTCGCATGAGGGCCGCGATCATGCGCAGGGTGGTGGTCTTCCCCGCGCCATTGGGTCCCAGGAGGCCGTAGATTTCGCCGGGCTTGACGCTGAACGTGAGCCCTCGCACGGCTTCGATGCGCTTCTTGGTGCGGGTCTTCTTATCTTTGACCTCGAAGGTCTTGCAGACATCCGTGAGCTGGATCAAGGCCGCCCTCCGTCATGGGGAAGTCCCCAGTCTAGTGGCCACCTTAAGGTGCCCGACTCTGGGGCGGTCAGCGGGTGATGTGGCCCGATGAACGGGAAGGTCACCGGGGTTAGGGGGTGAAGCCCCCATGCCAGGCACGGTGCCGTCGCGGTTTCTAGCCGCGGAGCAACCCGAACACAAGGACACCCAGGCCGACTACCGTGCAGTAGGCCACGAAGGGCCGGAGCCGAGGGGTGCGGGTGAACCGATCCAGCAGGCCGATGGCGGCGTACCCCGAAAGCCCTGCCGCCAGGATCCCCAGGGCACATAGCAGACCCGGATGGGAGGAGCCCACCGGGAAGGCGACCTCGGGGGGGAGGACGCCGCCTTGCAGCAGAGGCTTCACCAAGTGCCTCCCCTCCACCAGGGTGGCCGCCGCGATGGTGGGGGCCCCCAGGAGGAAGCTGAACCGAGTGCTTGCGGGCAAGGACAGGCCGCGAAAGACCCCCATGCTCAGGGTGGAACCCGAGCGGGAGAGGCCGAAGCCCCCCCCCAATCCTTGGATGGCGCCCACCGCCAGGGCGTCCAGGGCATTCAGTTCCGACAGCTCACGGCCCTTCCGTGTGGTCGCCAACCGGTTGGCCAGGAAGAGCAGAAGGGCCGTGGCCAGAAGGAAGAGGCCATAGATCCAGAGGTGATCCTTCTGGGACTGCTTCAGGGATTTGGTGGCAAGACCAAGGATGCCCGTGGGGATCATGGCGACGAAGAGCCACAGGGCCAGGCGGCGGCCCGCGGGATCACGTCCCATGACCCCCCGTACCACCTGGAGCCACTCGCTCCGGAAATAGATCAGGAGCGCCACCAAGGTGCCAGCATGGAGCAGGACATCGAAGGCCAGGGGCATGGACTGCCCAAGGAGAAGGTATTCCGCAAGGGTCAGGTGGGCCGTGGACGAGACGGGAAGGAATTCTGTCAGTCCCTGGACGAGTCCAAGCAGCAAGGCATGCAGCAGGTTCATGGTGCGTCTCCGGGTCCAGCATACCTAGGCATACTGGAAAACCATTTAGGAGTCCTCGTGCACACCCTCGACTTTCGGTCCGACACAGTCACCCAGCCCAGTGCGGAGATGCGCGCCGCCATGGCCTCCGCCGAGGTGGGGGACGACGTCCTGGAGCGGGATCCCACCCTGGACCGACTTGAGCGCCGGGTGGCGGAACTCCTCGGCGTGGAGGCAGGCCTCTGGACCCCCACGGGTTGCATGGCCAATCTCATCGCCCTCATGCTTCACCTCCAGCGGGGGGACCGTTTCCTGGCCTCCACCCATTCCCACGTCCTGGGGGGCGAACTGGGCACCGCCGCATGGCTCGCGGGTGGCATGCCTGAAGCCCTGCCCTGGGAAGGCGGACCTGGCAAGCTCACCCCATTCCAGGTCTGGAAGGCCGTCGGCAACCCCGGCGCCTATTACAACCTGCGCACCACCCTCCTGTGCCTGGAAAATACGCATAACGCCGCGGGGGGGACCTGTCTCTCTGTGACCGAGCACCAGGCCCTGGTGGAGGCGGCCCGGGGGCGGAACCTGAGGATCCACCTGGATGGGGCTCGCCTGTGGCATGCCGCCGCCGCCCAGAATACGAGCCTGGCCAGCCTGGCCGCCGGGGTGGATTCCGTGAGCGTCTGCCTCAGCAAGGGGCTCGGTGCGCCCATGGGGTCCGTACTCTGCGGGAGCCGCGCCTTCGTGGAGGAGGCCCGCCGAACCCGCAAAATGCTGGGGGGCGGTGTCCGCCAGGGAGGCATCATGGGGGCGGCGGGGCTCACGGCCCTGAACCACTTGCCCCGCCTGTCCGAGGACCATGCCAAGGCCCAACAACTGGCGGAGGGACTTCGCGCCCTGGGCTTCCTCAACCCTCTTCCCGAGACCAATATCCTCATGGTGCCCGTGCCCGACGCTCCCTCTGCCGTGGACCTGCTGGAGGAGCATGGGGTGCGGGTCCTCGCCGCGGGCCCCTATCTGCGCTTCATCACACACCAGGACCTGGGCGCCCAGGCCGTGGGCGAGGCCTTGGCCCGCATTGCACCCCTGACGGCGAAACTGCTGAACGCCAATCGCCCGCCGGTCTAGAACGTCTAGCGGGGACCTGAACGGATACAAGTCGTTTTGTAGGGATTCAGCCCCATCTGGCGGGAGGCGATCGCCACTGAAGGGGGGTTTGCAGGCGAAGCCCCCCTCGGCGGGGTGAACCCATTCCGTTCGTTTAAACGCAACGGCCTAGGGCCAGTTGATCTCGGTCCCCGCGGGCAGGCTGGTGCCCAGTTCCAGGAACCTGGCGGACAGCAGGCGGGCGGTTTGGCCCAGGAGCTCCGCCCGGGTGACGGTGACGGGAAGGTTGTCCCCCGGGGTGATGCCCACCCACGCATTGCGCCCACTGCGCTTGGCGGCGTACATGGCGTGGTCCGACAGGGCCACCACGTCCTCCTGGGAAAAGCGCAGGGGATCCGAAGGCAGGAAGGGGTAGATGGCCATGCCCACACTGCAGGTGCGGCGCAGAACCTCGCCATTGCCCAAGTCGAAGAGGTGCTGTTCCACGGACCTGCGGATGCGCTCCGCCAGCATGCCGGCCTCCACCCGCGTGCCCTCCCGGGCGACCATCAGGAACTCCTCGCCCCCCCAGCGAACCACCAGGTCGGTCTGGCGCAGGGCGTTGGTGAGGATACTGGCCAGCTGCTGAAGCACGGCATCCCCTGCGGCATGTCCATGGGTGTCGTTCACCTGCTTGAAGTGGTCCAGGTCCACCAGGAAGAAGACCAGGTCCTTGGGACCTGTGCCATCCGGGGACTGATGGCTCTTCACGCACCGATCCAGATCCCGGCGAATGTAGGCATCGAAGAAGCGACGGTTCCGTAGACCCGTGAGGGGATCCGTGAAACTCAGGTTCTCCAGGGCCTCGTTGGCCTTGCGCAGGGCCTCCTCCGCCCTTTTCTGGAGGGTGAGGTCGTGGACGTAGACCACCACCTGGCGGGAGAAGCCCACCATGCAGCTTTTGGCGCTGATTTCCGCGGGGAAGCTGGAGCCGTCCCCCCGAACACAGGCGGCCTCCACCCGCTCGAATTCCACCTGGCAGGTGTCGTTCACGAGCCGCTCGAAAAGATGGCGGTGGTTGGGGGTGAGGAGGGTCCGCACCTCCAGACCTTCGAACTCGTCCCAGGGGCGCAGGAACATGAGGCCCGCGGCGCTGTTGCAGTCCAGGATCTTGCCCTGGGTCCCTGCCACGAAAATGGCGTCGGTGGCCAATTCCACCAAGGTGCGGAACCGCTCCTCGCTGGCCTTGCGGTTCCGGGCCTCCTCCTGGGCCTCGGCCCGGGCCGCCCGGACCCTTTCCTCCCGCTGCACCTGATCCGTCACATCCATGAGGGTCAGGAGCATGCGGTTGTCGCCATCCTCGTCGGGCTCGATGCGGTCGATGCTGGTGTGCTGGATGCGCATGGACCCGCTGAGGCGCTGGCTTGGAAAGAATTGGGGGGTGAGCATGTGGGAGAAGACGGCGGGCACACCCCGGGCCAGGGCGGCGATGAGCCGATCCCGGAGCCTCGGATCCAGGAGGTTGGGGAAGGCCTCGAAGACACTGGTCCCTTCCAGGGTCTCGGCGGAAATCTGGGTCCAGACCTCCAGGGTGTGGTTCCAGAAGATGATCCGGGCATCGGATCCCAGCACGCAGTGCCCGGTGGGGAGGTGGTCCAGGATCTGGAATTCCTGTGGGATTTCGCGTTCGCTCATGGTGGGAAAAGCGTAATGCAAAAGGGCGACCTCGGCCGCCCTATTTCACGGATCCTCGCGGATCGTCAGACCTTGTCGGGAGGCGTCAGCTTGGAGAGAAGGTCCTGGCGCAGGGCCACGGCCCCCTGGCGGGGTGGAACGGACTCAGGCACCCCCGCCATCTCCGCCACGTTCTGGCTGAGCATGAGGGCAAGGAGGTTCTCGATGAGACTGCCCCCGCCCTGGGGACCGGAGGCCATGTTGACCTTGGGCACCACATCCACCTTGGATTTCTCGATGGCCTCCGCAAAGCGGTTCATGACCTGCTGGACCAGCTGGAACTGGGGACCGCCGTAGGCCTTGACCTGCTCCTCGATGGCCATGGCCTGGGCGATGCCCACCCGGGCCGCCTGCTCCGCCTGGGCCTCGGCCATCACCTTGATGCGCTTGGCCTCGCCCTCGCCCATGAGGCGGAGCTTCTCGGCCTCCGCACCCGCCAGGGTCTGGATCTGGGCGGCCTGCTGCTGGGCCCGGGCATAGTCGGCCTTGCCCTGGTTGCTCTGCACCTCGATGCTGATGGCCGATTCCGTGAGGGC
>CAZPUI010000362.1:0-5692 GCA_964589695.1 uncultured Solibacteraceae bacterium
GGTCGGGCCTTGATGGCGGCTGCCAAGGCATCGCCCAGGGTGCCGCGTCCGGAGGGCTGGATGTTGCCGAAGGGATCGCGGTCCATGTCCTGGCGCAGGGTGAGGAGCATGGGCTGACCCGAAGCGTCCACGATACCTTCGCTCACGGCCACCACGCAGCGTCCCAAGCGACTGTAGACCTGGTCCACATCGTCCAGGAACCGATCCGTGTCGAAGGCGTGTTCGGGGGTGTAGATGAGGTGCGGACCGGCATCGATGGTTCGTCGGGCCACCAGGGAGGAAGCGGTGAGGAAGCCCGAGCTTCGGCCCATCACCACGCCCACGAAGACACCGGGGATCGCGTAGTTGTCCAGGTCCAGGCCCACGAAGGCACTGATGACGAATTTGGCCGCGCTGCCGAAGCCCGGGCAGTGGTCCGTCACTAGCAGATCGTTATCGATGGTCTTGGGCACATGGATGACCCGCAACTCGTAGCCCAGGTGCTGGGCATGGCTGGACACCAGGCGGCAGGTCTCTGCACTGTCATTGCCACCGATGTAGAAGAAGTAGCGGACATCGTGCTTCTTGAAGGTCTCCACGATGCGGCCGCAGTATTCGTCATCGGGCTTGTCGCGGGTGGAACCCAGGGCCGAGCTCGGGGTGATGGCCACCATTTCCAGGTTGTGGGAGGTGGCCTGGGACAGGTTGAGGAAGTCCTCGTTGAGGATACCCCGCACCCCGTGGCGCGCCCCGTAGACATGGGTCATGAAGTTGTACTTCCGCGCCTCCAGGGCCACCCCCACCAGGCTGTGATTGATCACGGCCGTGGGTCCCCCCCCCTGGGCCACGACGACTTTCCCCTTGAGCTGTTCCATTGCAGACCCCCGGCCAGAAACGAAAAGGATTCCCTTCCAGCATAAGAAAAGCGCCGCGCAAGCGGCGCATTCTTTTGCTGTTTTAAATGTTGTTATCTATCTACCAGGAGCTATCAACCCAGCCGGAGCTCACCATACTTCAAGGAAATGCGAAGCATCTCCTTGATTCAGTGCTGCTTCAGCTTGTCCTTGCCCCCGAACCACTTGTCCCAGTACACCACCACGGGACTCGCGATGTAGATGGAGCTGTAGGTGCCCGTGATGACGCCGATCACCAGGGGGAAACTCAGGTCCCGCAGGGCCGGGCCACCGAAGATGAACAGGCACAGGGCCACGAAGAGCACGGAGCAGCTGGTGAGGATGGTGCGGCTCAGGGTCTGGTTGATGGAGTCGTCCACCAGCTTGGCGATGGGCACCCGGCGGTATTCGGGCTTATGGCTGTTTTCCCGGATTCGGTCGAAGACCACGATTGTATCCGCCATGGAGTAGCCGATGAGGATGAGGAAGCTGGCCACCACGGGCACGGAGAACTCGAAGCCGAAGAGGGCATAGATCCCAAGGGCCATGAGGATATCGTGGACCAGGGCCACGATGCCGCCCACGGCAAAGGACATGGTGAACCGGAAGAACACATAGACCAGGATTGCACCTAGGGCCCAGGCCACTGCCTTTAGGGTCTTTTGGGTCCATTCGCCGGAGGCCGAAGGAGAGAAGCTCTCGTTCTTAAGCATCACCATGGGGCCCAGGCGGTAGTTCTTGGTGACATCCTCACGCAGTTGGGCGGGAAGGTCCTTGGGCAGTTGGTCAAAGCTCGTGTAGGGCAAGCTTGACGTCGACTTGACACTCTCAATCTTGGTGGTCCACGGAACATAGACCTTCGCAAGTGATTCAGGATCCCCGGGGGCGCCCAGGGGATTGGCGGAGGCCCACCGTTTGGCCAGGTCACCCAGGGAGGCGGTATTCAGGTCCGGGCGGGGATCCTTGGCATTGGGATCCAGGACCTTGAGGGCATCGATGATGCGCAGCAGCTGGACGTCGGCCTGTTTGGCGTCCTGTCCCTTCTCGGCCTTCTGCTTGATGGAAAAGTCGCTGAAGCCGGGCTTGTCCTCGTAGGCGACCACTGCCGCATTGACCAGGCCGGCATCCGCCAGGGCCTTGCGCACAGCGTCCTGCTTCACATCCCCCTGGAAGCGCACCATGAGGTCGGTGCCCCCCAAGAACTGCATGCCCACGTTCACCCGCATATCCTTGCCCTTCCAGGGCTGGGCCGCCACGATGCAGGCCAGGATGATGCCCCAGGAAATTGCGAGGGCCGTGCCCTTGAAGCTCATGAAGGGGAACTTGGTGTTCGCGAAGATGCTGTAGTGGCCGATGCTGATGGTCTTGGCGCCAGGGTGGCGTTCCAGCACCCAGTCGTAGATGAAGCGACTGATGTAGATGCTGGTGAAGAGCGATGCCACCACGCCGATGGTGAGGGTGACAGCGAAGCCCCTTACGGAGCTGGTGCCGAAGGAGTAGAGCAGCAGGGCGGCGGCGAGCTGGGTGACGTGGCTGTCGACGATGGTCCAGAACACCCGATCGAAGCCCGCCTGGATGGCCGCCGTAACGCTCTTGCCGTTTTTGAGTTCCTCTCGGATGCGCTCGTAGATGAGAATGTTGGCGTCCACGGCCATGCCCAGGGTGAGGGCGAAGCCCGCAATGCCCGGCAGGGTGAGCACGGCGTGGAGGCTGCCCAGGAGCCCCAGCATGACGATGGTGTTCACCGTGAGGGCCACGATGGCATTGATGCCTGACCAGCGATACCACACCGCCATGCCAATGATGATGGTCAGGAAGCCCAGGGCCGAGGCCAAGACGCCCTTGAAAATGGAATCCGCCCCCAGGCCGGGGCCCACGCTCTTCTCCTCCCTGACCTTCATGGAGGCACGCATGGAGCCGCTCTTCAGCGTCATTGCGAAGTCATCGGCCTCCTCCGCGGTGAAGCTGCCCGTGATCCGGACACTGCCACCGGGAATCTTGCCTTGGGTACCCAGGGCCATGACCACCCTGCGGTCCAGGAGAATGGCCATGCGACGGCTCTCGTCCACCATTCGGCCCGTCAGGTCATAGAAGGCCTGAGTGCCTCGGCCGTTGAGGGTGAAGTTTATCTCGCTGGCGTTGGTGGTGGGGTCAACGGCCCTGTGGGCATCGATGATATCGCCCCCATCCACCTCCACCCGGGTCTGGACCACGAACCAGCGGAAGGGCTTCGCCTCACCGGGCTTGACGCGCTTGGGTTGGGGTGTGTGGGTGTCCCGGATGGCCCGCCGACCCAGGGCCTGGCGCTGGTTGTGCTCGGTGGTGGGCTCGTAGAAGACTTCCAGATCCGGGGGAACGGTGCCGCCCAGGGCGGCCACGGCCTCTTCCCGTGTGCTGAACCCGGCTTCGGAAACACCCTTGGCCAGGAGCCTAAGTTCCAGGCGACCCGGGGTGGAAAGCAGGTCCTTGATGCGCTCCCGTTCCGCCTCGCTCACGCCCGGCAGCTCCACGGTGATGCGATTGCCTTCCTCACCCGTCTGGGTGACTTCGGGTTCGGTGACGCCGTAGGCATTGATGCGGTTGTCGATGATCTGGAGGGCGCGCTTGTTGGCGTCATCCTTGAGCTGCTTCTGGAAGGAGGCAGACTGGGAGAGCAGGGCCGTATCCTTTTCCCAGGCCAGGGCATAGGTGGAGCCGAGCAGGCCCTCGATGGTCTTCTCCGCCGTGGGCTTCTGGTCCGGGAGGATTCCTTCGACCTTGAGGAGGGGGCCTTCGATCTTGACCTGGGCGCTGGGGAAGCCCTTCTCCTGCAGCCGCTGGCTTAGGCGATCACGGGTGTCCCGCTGGTCTGCTTCCAGGGCTTCGTGCCCCTGGACTTCCAGCTGGAAGTGGACACCTCCCCTGAGGTCGAGGCCGAGCTTGATTTTCTTGGTGGGAAGGAAGAAGAAACCGCAGATCGCGCAAATGGCCACGACCAGGATGAGGCGAACGAGGGACCGCTTGCTCACGGGATGCTCCAAAAACCGGGGGGTCGCCCGGGACTGGACAGTCGGTGTTCGAAATCAGTTCTGCTCGGGGGCGGGCTCCGTGGCAAAGGCCACCACGGCGGTCTTCCGGGCCTTGACCACGGTGTTGCCCAGCTTCAGGTAGACGGCCTTGTCTTCCACTCGGTCGATGACGGCATAGAAGCCCGAGGAGAGCAGGACCTCATCCCCGGATTTGAGCTTGGCCAAGCGCGCTTCCATTTCCTTCCGGGCCTTGCTCTGGGGCCGGATCATGAGGAAATAGAACATCAGGCCCAGGCCACCGAACAGGAGGAGCTGGGGAAGGATGGGATTGGGTGCAGCTTGCAGGATCAGGGCTAGGGTCATCACGGCTCCTCGGAGTTCCATCGATCTCGTGTCTGGCGCGCGAAGTCCGGGAATCGGTCTTCAAGCAATGACTGCCGCGCCGCGCGGGTAAGCCCAACAGTGTAACTCAGGTTGTGGATGCTGTTGAGTGTCAAGGCCAGGAGCTCCCCGGCCCGGAAGAGATGGTGCAGGTAGGCCCGACTGAAATGACGGCAGGTGTAGCACGGGCAATGGGGATCCAGGGGCAGGTCCGCCGAGCGATGCCGGGCGTTTTTGATGTTGAGTCGCCCGCGGCTGGTGAGGAGCCGTCCATGACGGGCCTCCCGGGTGGGCAGGACGCAATCGAAGAGGTCCACCCCCATTTCAATCCCATAGAGGAGATCCTCGGGGGTGCCCACCCCCATCAGATAGCGCGGTAGGTCCGCGGGCAGTTGGGGCACCAGTTCCTGGAGGGTGGCGTTCATCTCCGCCTTGGGCTCTCCCACACTCAGGCCCCCGATGGCCACGCCCTGGAAGGGGTGGTGGGCGTGCAGGTCCAGGATGGCCTCCAGGTGCAGGAGGCGCAGGTCCAGATGGGTGCCCCCCTGGTTGATGGCGAAGAGACCTTGGTGGGGGTCCAAGGGAAAGGCCCGACAGCGCGCGAGCCAGCGGGTGGTGCGGGCCATGGACGCCTCCAGCTTGGAGCGCTCCATGCGCCCCGGGGGACATTCGTCCAGGGCCATGACAATGTCCGATCCCAGGTTGCGCTGGATATCCATGCTCCGCTCGGGCGAGAGGAACTGGCGGGATCCATCCACATGGCTCTGGAATGTCACGCCGGATTCGTCAATCTTCCGCAGGGATGACAGTGAAAAGACCTGGAACCCCCCGGAGTCCGTGAGGATGGGTCCCCCCCAATGCATGAAGCGATGGAGTCCCCCCAGTTGGCGGATGAGTTCGTCGCCGGGGCGCAGTCCCAGGTGGTAGGTGTTCCCCAGGATGACTTCTGGCGCGATTTCTTCCAATTGCGCGGGTGTGATTCCCTTGACGGTTCCCTGGGTGCCCACGGGCATGAAGGCGGGTGTGTGAACCTCGCCGTGGGCGGTGCTGAAGGTGGTGGCTCGGGCATGACAGGGTGAATGTTTCAGGTCCGTTTCGAGGCGGGTCCCGAACAAGGGGGAGGAGGAGTCGAGGGCGAATGTCATGGATGTGTTACGCCAGAAGAAGGAAGTGTCATGAAGATGGAAATTGTCGTAAATTGTTGTCACAGCGTATTTTGTTGGTATCCAGGCCCCTTGACGGGCCGCCAACAGTTTGTCATCTTAGCCCTGGGCCAGACCCAGATCTTTACCCCGGATTCAAGCCGAGCCAGCACCCAAGCTGCTCGGCTCATTTTTTTCATTCAACTTTCCCATGGGAGTCGCATGAGCAAAGACCCCAAAACCCCCCCGACCGCTGTGGCGGGGGCTCCCCGGAGCCTGGAGGACGAGA
>CAZPUI010000363.1:0-5686 GCA_964589695.1 uncultured Solibacteraceae bacterium
GCCTACATCTGGACGGCGGTGCTGAGCACCGATGCCTTACAGGCCTTCAAGGTGAAGGGCAACCTCTTCCATCCTGAAACGGCCAAGGCCTTCCGCACCCGGATCCTGGAGAAGGGGCAGAGCCTGGATCCTGCCAAGATGTTCAGGGATTTCCGAGGTCGGGATCCCAAGGTGGACGCGCTCCTTGCGAAGCGTGGTTTGAAGTAGGCTGCGGCTCCCGGAGTCCGGTCACGCCCGTGGTCCGATGTGGCAGAAGGGGCCGAGGCGAAAACCTCGGCCCCTTGGCTTGGACGTGTCCCCGGGGCCCCGGTGGTAACCTGAGGGCCAGGGGGTTTCCTTGGGACGCGCGCTCGCCCTAGCTGTGCTGTTCTTTGCCACCACGCTGGGGGTGGCCCAGGAGGAATCCCTCTTCGGTCGGGTCAGCCCCAAGGCCAAGGTCAGCCAGGTCATCGGTACCACCGAGGTCACGGTCACCTACAGCCGCCCCCATGTGCGGGGGCGCAAGGTGTGGGGTGCCCTGGTGCCCTATGGCGCCGTCTGGCGCGCTGGTGCCAATGAAGCGACGACCTTGCGGTTCACCGATAGCGTCAAGGTGGATGGCAAACCCCTGCCCGCGGGAACCTACGCCCTCTTCGTCATTCCCGAGGTCGAGCAGTGGACCTTCATCTTCAGTCGCTCTGCCAAGCAGTGGGGTCCCTACGAATACCGGCCCCAGGATGACGTGCTGCGTATCTACCGCAAGCCCCGCATGGTCCGGGAGCACGAGGAGTGGCTCAGCTACAGCTTCACCCCCAGCAGTCCCGCCAGTGCCTACCTGACCCTTCGCTGGGAGAAGCTGGAAGTCTCCTTCCTGGTGGAGGTGGATGTGGATGTGGTGGCCAGTGCCCGGCTGCGACACCTTCTGGCCCAGGCCAGGACCCACAAGGATTTTGCCAATATTGCCGAAAACCTCATGGAGGCGGAGCGGGACCTTCCCAAGGCCCTGGAGATGGTGGACAAGGCCCTGAAGCTCAAGGAGGACGCCTGGTATCTCTACCTCAAGGCCCAGATTGTCCGGCTCCTGGGGGATCGGGCCAAGGCCCTGCCGCTGCTGGAGCGGGCCCAGACCCTGGCCTTGGCCTCCAAGGCCCCGGCCCGGGTCCTGGGACCCATCCAGGAGACGCTGCACCGCTGGAAAACCGGTGCCCTGGACGCGAAGCGTTGAACACAGCGCGGATTCCGGCCGCAACCGAAGAGCAGGTTAAACACGGAGAACACTGAGGACACGGAGATGGGCACAGAGAAAAGAATTTTGGTCATTCGCGGAACCCGGCTTCCTGGCCTGGAACGCGTGCGGCCTTGCCTCACGCCCCGCGCAAGCGGGCAGGCCGGGAAGCCTTGGGCTAGCTTGTCTCGACAGACTGTTCCCACTGATCTGCCGAGCCGTGTACCTCCTTACACCATCCAAAAGGTCCCCGTGCTTTCTCCGTGCTCTCATGCCACGCATGCGTGGCATCTCCGTGTTTCAATTCTTGAAAAGACAGATGTTGCCATGGTGTTGAACTTCGATTCAGAGCACGAAAGTAGAAGTTGAAGGTTATTAGAACAGCAAGATGCCGGAGGTGACCCTTGCAGATCGGGCGATGGGACGTGCAGATCCTGGACGGAGGTACCTTCCGTCTCGATGGGGGTGCCATGTTCGGCACCGTGCCCCGGGTGGTGTGGGGTCGCCTCATGCCCCCGGATGAAGAACACCGCATTTCCATGGCCACCAACTGCCTCCTGATCCGGGGTGAAGTGGAGGGGCGGCGGCATGTGGTGGTGGTGGATGCGGGGAACGGCGACAAGGAGGACGATGCCTTCCGCCAGCGCTTCGCCATGGGTGCCCGGGAGAGCCTCCTTCGGTCCCTGGAATCCTTCGGTGTAACGCCTGGGGAGGTCACGGAGGTCCTTCTGACCCATCTCCACTTCGACCATGCGGGGGGAGCCACACGGCTGGATGAGGATGGCCAGGCCGTGCCCACCTTCCCCAAGGCCCGGCATTTCGTGCAGAAGCTGGAGCTGGACATGGCGCGGAAGCCCCACCTGCGGGTGCGGGCGAGCTACCTCCCCTGGAACTGGGAGCCTCTGGTGGAGGCCGGACTCCTGGAGGCGGTGGAGGGGGCCACGGAGGTCCTGCCGGGGATCCATCTGCGGCCGGTGCCGGGCCATGTGCCGGGGCTCCAGGCCGTGGAGGTGCGGGATGGTGCGGATCGCCTGATCTACCCGTCGGACCTCATTCCCACCTCCAACCACATCCAGCCCGCCTGGGCCATGGGCTACGACCTGGATGTGGTGACCTGCGTGGACGAGCGGGTGAAGCTGCTGGGTGAAGTGACCGGTACGGGGACGATCCTCGTCTTCGAACATGATCCTGCGGTGCCGGCGGGGCGGGTGGAGCTGGATGCCAAGGGGCGCTACAGGGTGGTTCCCTTGGTTTCCTGAGACAAAGCCAGACCATAATGTTCCCATGACCCATCTGACACGCCTCCTCCTGACCGTCCTGCTCGGTTTCCTTCCCCTCACTGCCCAGGAGCGCTTGACCTTTCTGGGGGTGGCCTTGGATCTGGAGACCCGGAACGCGGACCGCAAGCTTCTGGATCACCTGGCCCGTACGGCGGGGCTTCAATACGCCCAAGAGGACCTGGAATACGAGGCCGTGCTCAAGCAGCTCAGCCTGGCCAGGTCCGGGGGGCCCTTGCTGCTGGCCCGGGCCACGCCCTATGTGTGTGTGGCGGCGGAACTGCTGGGGGCGGACATCGAGGTGCTGGGGACCTACGTGAGTTCCGCCACCCGCAAGACCACCTACCGCTCCCATTTCGTGGTGTCCAAGAAGGCCTTTCCAGTGGCCCCGGACCTGCCGACGCTCTATGCGCATCTCCGTGCCCGGCGGGCCCGGTTCATCTACCACAGCCCCTTCAGCACCTCCTCCTTCTTCCTTCCCTCCCTCTACTTCCGCGCCGAAAAGCTCTTCCACATGCCGGAGAACACGGAATCCCTCTCGGCCCTGGACTGTGTGCGGATCGAGGGGAACAGCAGTTCCCGCCTGGTGGAAATGGTGGCGGGGGGAGAAGCGGACGTGGCTGCGGTCTGGGATGGGACGCGGACCAAAGCCCTGACGCAGAGCCACGGCGGAGCGGTCCATTTCGTGCCCATGCCCACGGAACTGCCCAATGACCTTCTGGTCTGTTCCCGCCATCTGGATCCCAAGGTGAAGGATGCCCTCAAGGCCTCCCTGCGGGCCATGGCGCCGGATCACATTTCCACCGGCGACTTCCTCACCTGGCGCGTCTTCGAGGAGCAGACCGAGGCCCGCAAGGCCCTGGCGGACCTGCGTTGGCAGGCCAGGCAGCGCACCACCCCGGTGACGGTGGAGGTGCGGATGGCCAAAGGAACGGAAGGCACCCCAGGCACCCCTCGGCTCCTGGAAGCGGCGCGGCAGGCGGTGCGCCTCGCCGCCACGGAACTGGTGCCCTTCGACCCCGATTACCATGAACACGTGGACTACACCTGGACCCTTCGACCCATGCACGATGGGGCCTTGGAGATGAGCAGCCAGGTGCCCGGGTTCGACATGCCCCCCCAGATCTTCCGGATCAGCTACCGGGCGGCGGAGGACCTCACCCAGCGCCTCATTGCCCTGGTGCATGGCCGTTTGCACCGCATCCGCACCGTGTGGCCCTACAGCTCCCGCCCCCCCCTGGTGATTCGGGATACTGCCTTTACCGTGCCGGTGGGGGCCCAGGTGAAGGTGCATCGGGTCACCTGGCTGGACCCCGAGCGGGACAAGTTCCGCGCGGGTCCGGTGTTCAAGGTGCGGGTGGCCCAGTCGGACTACTTCCGGTACGAACTGGACCTGGAGGACATCAAGGCCGGCAGCCCCGGGACCTACGATCTCAATCCCCTGGGGAACGAATCCTTCCGGGTGCTGCTCTGCAATCCCGCCCAGGAACGCCCCCTCTTCCGTTGGCTCACCCTCGCCTTGGTGGGCCTCCTCGCCGGGGCGGCTGGCGTGGCCCTCTGGGCCCTCCGGAAAGGTGAAGATAAAGCCGCGTCCGGGCTGCGATCCCAGGGGGGCCCATGAGCGAAGGGTCGCTTCAAGGGCCCACCCTCAAACCGGGGCAGGTGCTGGGGCACTACACCATCCTGGGGCAGCTGGGGAAGGGGGGCATGGGGGAGGTCTACCGGGCCCAGGATCAGCGCCTCGACCGGGTGGTGGCGCTGAAGCTGCTGCCCCTCCAGATGGTGAGTGATCGGGACCGACTCCAGCGCTTCCAAAAGGAGGCCCGGACCCTGGCGGCCCTCAACCACCCCGGGATCGTCACCATCCATGCGGTGGAGGAGGTGGAGGGCTTCCACTTCCTCATCATGGAGTTCGTGGAGGGCAGGACCCTGCGGGAGGCCATTCCCGTGGATGGCATGTCCCTGAAAGCCTTCTTCGAGGCGGCCCTGGCCTTGGTGGAAGCCCTGCGGGCGGCCCACGAACAGGGCATCATCCACCGCGACCTCAAGCCAGAGAACCTCATGTTCAGTCGTTCCGGCCACCTGAAGGTCCTGGACTTCGGCCTGGCGCGGTCCTCCCTGGAGGCGTTACCCGGTGGCGTGGATCGGGATGGACCCACGGAGGCCCTCACCCGGGAGGGTTTCATTCTCGGGACCGTGCACTACCTCTCCCCCGAGCAGGCCCAGGGGCGTCCGGTGGCTCACCGCTCCGACATCTTCTCCCTGGGCATCGTGTTCTACGAAATGCTCACAGGGCGCAGGCCCTTCAGGGGGGATTCCTTCGCGGCGATCATCACCTCCATCCTGCGGGACGCGCCGGAACCCGTGGACCTGGTGCGCGGCGATCTGCCTTCGGAACTGGGTTCAATCCTCCGACACTGCCTGGAGAAGGCCCCCAAGGACCGGTTCGCCACCCTGGCGGAGCTCCAGACCCAGCTGCAGGACCTCCAGCAGGCCCTTATCGAGGAACGGGTCATCTCCCGCTCCCACCGACTGCGGAGCAGCTCCCAGGCCACCCGGGTGCCGAACCCAAGGGGCAAGGGGCGGCTGCACCTTCTCCTGGCTGGTGTCCTGGCCTTCAATCTGGTGGAAACCCAGGTGGAGGGCTGGCTGCGGGAATCCTATGGGCTGGGGGTGGACCTGGGGGATCGACTGGCCCAGGCGGCCCATCAGATCGAAGGAAGGCTCAGCTTCGAGGCCCACGATCTCACCCACCCCTTCGGGATGCTGGGATTCTCCCTGGCCTATTTCTTCCTGTTTCCCGCGCTGGCCTTGGGGATGGCCTGGATCGCCGCACGTCGCGACGATGATGCCTACCGCACCCTGGTGCATGCCGTGGTGCTGGCCTACGCCCTCAGCCTTCCCTTCTTCCTGCTCTTCCCCGTGCCGGAGCGCTGGTTCTGGCCCGAGTCCGGGGCCATCCTTCTCTCGGACCTCTGGACTTCCAGGCTCATTGAGACCTTCCGGCCCATGAGTGGCATCGACAACTGCTTCCCGAGCTTCCACACCAGCCTCACCACGGTGCTGGTGCTGATGGCCTACCGCATCCGGCTGCGCATGCGCCAGGCCCTCGGGGTACTGGGGGGCATCATCCTCCTCAGCACCTTTGCCTTGGGCATCCACTGGCTCACCGCGATTGCCGCAGAGTCTGCCACGGGCCCCCCTC
>CAZPUI010000364.1:0-5679 GCA_964589695.1 uncultured Solibacteraceae bacterium
TTGGGCTCGAAACCAGGCTTATCGTGGTTGATCTCCCACGCACTCTTGGCCATCAGACCTGCGCCCACCAGCAGGGTCACGGCCAGCGCCATCTCGCTCACCAGCAGGAGGGCCTGGAGGCGGTGCTGGCCGCCCGATCCACCGGATCGCGCACCGCCTTCCTTGAGCGCCGAGGCGGGTGTGGCGTTCGAGGCACGCAGGGCGGGCAGGATCCCGAAGAGCAGCGCCGTTCCCAGGGACAAGGCCAGGGCAAACCCCAGGGCCGGACCATCCATCCGCACCTCAAAGGCCATGGGCATGTGCAGCGTGGAGGGAATGGAATCCGGCAGCAAGCCCAGACTCCAGCGGGCAAGCAGGGCCCCAGCCAGGCCGCTGGCCAGCCCCAGCACGGCGCTTTCCGTGAGAAGCTGCGCCACGAGACGCCCCCGACTGGCTCCCACCGCGGCGCGCAGGGCCAGCTCCCTCTGTCGTCCGATGCCCTTGGCCAGGAGCAGGTTCGCCACGTTCGCGCAGCCCATGAGCAGGATCAGGCCCACCATCACAAGGAGCAGGGCCATGGGCTTGGCCAGCACCATGGGGGAGCCATAGGGCATCTCCGAGAGGGGGTAGACGTTGATCTGAATACCCGTGTTGGTACGTGGATGGCGCTGCGCCTGCTGCCTCCCGAAGGCAAGGACGGCTTGCCGCGCCTGGGTGTAGGAGACCCCCGCCTTCAGCCGACCGAGGATGAAATAGCTGCGGGAATTCCGCTGGGTCAGGTTGTACTCGGGGTCGGCACCCTGGTGGATGAAGGGTTCCAGCGGCAGGAAGAGGTCGAAGGCGGAGGGTGGTACCGGGCCGTAGAACCCCGGCGGGGCAACCCCCAGCACCCGGAGGGGACGTTCGCCCATGGCAAGGTCCCGGCCCACGATGGTCGGATCCGCACCCAGCTTGTGGCGCCAAAAGGCATCGGAAAGCACGACGCTGAGGGGCTGCCCCGGGCGGTCGTCCTCGGGGCGGAAGAACCGGCCCAGGGCGGGTCGGACCTGCAGGACCTCGAACATGTTCCAGCTGCCGAAGAAGGCATGGACCCGCTGTGGGCTCCCTTGATGATCCAGGCCCAGGACAGCCTGCTGCCCCGCGAAGACGCCCTGGAAGACCGTATTTTCATCCCGGAGGTCCTGGAAGTCGGGGTAGGAGTTGTTGGCGCGGCTTTCGCGATCGCTGCTGTCGAAGGCCACCAGCTCACCGCTGCGGTGCACCCCCGGCAGTGGTTCCAGCACCAACTGGCGCAGCCACGTGAAAACCGTGACATTGGCCGCAATGCCCAGGGCCAGGGAAAGCACGGCAATGGCCATGAAGCCCGGGGATTCCAGGAGGCGCCGGCAGGCCAGGCGGACATCGCGGAAGGGTCGTGGCATGGATCACTCCTGGGGTTCGCATGCAATGCGACCAGGGACGCTTGCCAGATTCGCGCCAGGCCTTAAGGTGAATTTTTTCAATCACAGAACCCCTTGGTCATTCCCACAAATGGGACGGCTTTTCCCGAAAACGGGAAGCGAAGGTACCTCACCCCAATCCGCCCAGGCCCGACGTCCCGAGTGGGCACACACCCCCCGGAAACCACAGGGGCCCGGCCCCCCGGGGTAAACGTACGTCCGTGGGATCCCCACCTCGACGGGCATGTTGGGACCGCGTGGAACCCGGCTTCGGCCTGTCATGGCTCTGCGATCCCAAAAACTGGGTTAGAAGCTGTACCCCAGCCCCACCTGCACCCGAAGGTCGTCATTGGAGGCCGTGGTGCCCTTGAAGGTGGAGCGCCAGCGGGACACTTCCAACCCGAGTTCGAGGCGCCCGGCCCAGGTCTTGAAGCCATTGAGGAACCAGGAGGACAGATGGTCCCTCTGCCCCAGGTGGAGACCCAGATTCTCGGGATCGTGGATGCCCAGCCCCGCATTGAATCGCCAGCTCGCCACGGGCGCATAGGTGAGGCTGGCCCATCCTCCTCGGCTGCGCACGGCATCCCGGAGCGCCAGGGAGGCCATTGCGGACGAAGGATAGGCATCCGCCATCTCCCCCTGCCAGGGCTCCGTGGTCAGGGTCCAGCAGGGCCCCAGGGGCAATCGCAGGTCGACCCCCAGGGAACGGGTGCGCAGGTCACCTCCCTGCCGATCGGCCTGGGCGGGATGGTGCTGGCTTCCATGATGGCCCCAGAGACCGAATTCCGCGGCCTGGCCCAGAACGCGGAACTCCAGGGCGGCCCGGGCTTCCACCACCGGCACTTGGACGGTCTCCTCCGTGCCCTCCAGCCCCTGGCGCACGGGATTGAAGGCGGCGCAGAAGACCCAACGTTGGTCCGCGCCCAGGGCCTGGAACCACGTGGCCCGGAGCTGGGTGCGCCGCGTTCCCACATCCCCTGGCCAATTCTCCGCGGGGAAATTGATGCTGTCCGCCCGAAAGGGGGCGATGACCTCATTGGTGCGGCCCGCCAAGACTTCCCAGCGCCCCCCGGAATCCCCCAGTCGCAGGTAGGCATGACGCAGGCGCAGGGTCGGCGCCGTGGCGCTGCCCCCATTGAAGTCCGCCTCCACCCGACCCGACACCGTGAAGCCTTCGATGTCCATGGCCTTCAGGCGCAAACCGAGCTGGGTTCCGCGCTCGTCCAGGTCCCAGAGGCTGCCCTTCTCCTGGCCCGGAGTCCGGACTCCCGGGGGCAGGAGCCCCGTGTCCCGGGTGAGGCTGAGGCTCAAGGTGCCGTAGACCTCCAGGGGCACCTGGGCCCCCAGGCTGAGTACCACGAAGGGAAGGATCACTTGACGCATGGGAATCTCCAAGGAGATCCATCGGGAAGGGGCGCAGCGGATTGAATCGTGGCGGGGTGTCCATCATCCTGGGCAGACGCACTCCACCACGCCGCAGGGTCCCAAAACTGGCCTGGAGGATACCCTCCCCACGGCCATCACCCGGAACCTTGCACGCATTCCGGACATCCCCTGACGATCAACCACCCCCCAAGGAGTCCCCATGGTTCACCGGGCTCGCCCCGCCCTTCTGCTTGCCTTGGCAGCCCACGGGCTGCTGGGCCAATCCCCCCGTCAGCAGGTGGAAAACCTGCGAGCCTTCGCCAAGGCCTATGGCTACGTGAAGTATTTCCATCCCAGCGACGAGGCCGCCCAACTCGACTGGGATCGCTTCGCGGCCTTCGGGGCGCACAAGGTGAAGTCGGCCCAGGACTCGCGCGAACTTCAAAGGGTCCTGATCGAACTTTTCGGCCCAATCGGCCCCACGCTTCGGATCCACGGGAAGGACGAGTCGGCGGCTCCGGCTTCCATCACTTTCTCGGACGACCTGGACGTGGTGGCGTGGCAGCACTGCGGGAACGGCGTCGATACCGAGGGGACGAACTCCATCTACCGGAGTGTTCGAACCAACCGGAAGGAGAAGCGCCCCGCACCGGCCTTCGGCCCGGCAAGCTTGATCCTCGATGCCAAACCTTTTGCGGGGAAGAAGGTCAAGCTGTCGGCGGAGGTCCGCGCGGAGGTTTCCTCGGGACAGGGCACTGCCCACCTCTGGCTGCGGGTGGATCGGACCAATCGATCCATGGGCTTCTTCGACAACATGGGGGAACGGCCCATCGTGGAGGCTTCCTGGAAGCGCTACGAGATCGTCGGAGAGGTCGACGCGAACGCGGACAAGCTTATCCTTGGCACCATGCTGGTGGGGCATGGGAAGGCCTGGTTCGACCAGGTCCAACTGTTCGTCGAGAAGGATGGCCAGTGGGTGGAGATTCCCCTGCTGGATGGTGATTTCGAGAATGATATGGAAGACAAGGCACCTGCAGCCTGGTTCGGCGGCAACCCAGGCCAGTACGATTACCGAGTGGTCAAGGGAGCCTCTTCCGGGCGGCAGGCACTGCTGATCCAGGAGAAGGAGAACCTGGCTGGCCTGGCGATTTTCCCGATGCTGCCGAAACCCGGCGAGGTGGCTCGGAAGGAACTGGCCCGGGGCCTCTGCATCAGCTTCCCGCTGGCGCTGCCCAAGGAAGGGACAGGCGCACAAGCCGTGGGCCTGGAAGCCTTGAAAAATACCTGTCCAACCTGCCCAAGGCCAGCGCCGACCAGGAGGAAGTGCGGTTGGGCAACCTCGTCATCGCCTGGAACGTGTTCCAGCACTTCTATCCCTACTTCCACGAAGTGAAGGTGGACTGGGACCGGGCCCTCACCGAAACTCTGGAGGCGGGGCTGAAGGACGCCACTCCCACGGATCACTGGCTGACCCTGAAGAAGCTGGTGGCCAAGCTGAAGGACGGCCACGGCGTGGTGTATTACACCGACCCCAAGGCCGGAGACCTCCCCGGCCGCTTCGAATGGATCGAAGACAGGCTGGTGGTCACAGCGACCAAGGACGACACGGTTTTCCAGCGGGGCGACGTCATTCTAGGTATGGATGGCCGCTCTGGCGCCGACCTCCTGAAGGAAGCGGAGTCCCAGGTCTCCGGCTCGGATGCCCTTCGGCGCCACCGCGCCCTGAACATCGTAGGCTTCGGCGCGCTCGAGGAGATGGTGAAGGTGGTTGTGCAGCGGGGCGAAACGCGAATTAACCTGGACGTGAAGCGCATCAAGCCCTTCGGCAACCTTTTCTTCAAGCAGCTCTACGAGTTCAAGTACCCGGCTTTCCAGGATCTGGGAGACGGCGTCTACTACCTCAACGGGTTTGCGCTGGAGAAAGCTCGATTCAAGGAACTGCTGCCTATCCTTGCCGGGGCGAAGGGCATCATCGTGTACCAGCGGCCCATGGGGTATGCGAAGGAGCCCTGGGACCTCAATGAACTAATCCCGTATCTGGCGAAGGAGCCGACTACCTCGGCGCGGTGGAACCTCCCCCAGATCGTCTATCCCGATCGGGAGAAGGTCACTTTCCAGGAGAGCCGGTGGCCCTTCAGTCCGCCCACAGAGCCCCACATCGCCGCCCGGGTGCTGGTGATCAACGTGCCCAGCGTGGTGAGCTACGGCGAGTCGATCATGGGGATCTTCGAGCACTACAAGCTGGCGGAATTCGTCGGCGAACCCACCGCCGGCTGCAACGGCAACGCCAACTTCTTCAGTCTTGCCGGGGGTTCCGCATCATGTGGACCGGCATGAAGGTACTCAAGCACGATGGCTCCCAGCACCACCTCGTCGGCCTCCAGCCCACCCATCCCGTGAAGCGGACGCTGAAGGCCCTGAATGAGGGGCGGGACGAGTGTCTCGATAGGGCAATGACATTGTTGAAGGGGAAATAGGAAGGGCCTGACAGGCACCGGGTGCAGCGGCACGGGCCCGTGGCCGCTGCCAAGTCCCGCGCTCTGCGCCCGCCGTCTTACGGCGCCGCGCGATTGCGCAATACGGTCAGCATCGCCACCACCCGCACGTTGAGCGCCTTGGCGGCGTTCCGTTCCTCCACCCGGCAGGCACCGCGGTGGAGCAGAAGGGTCAGAGCAGCGTCCACCTCGAGGGCAGATCCGCGGGCAATCCTGAGCGCCCGCGCGCGGTCCAGCCCTTCGCGTCCGAGCGCTTCGGCAAGATTCAGCACCACACTTGCGCTGGCGCGGCTCACCTGGTCGCACAGCCAGCCGTGGCCGCGTCCCGCCTTACGAGCCAGGAATTCCACCGCACCGTCCAGCGCCACTGCGATTGTGTAGGCGTCCAGCCGTTCGTGATC
>CAZPUI010000365.1:0-1138 GCA_964589695.1 uncultured Solibacteraceae bacterium
GGAACCCGCCGCCGACGAGGCTTCCGTGGCACTGGATATGTTGCAGGGCATGATCTTCCCCGAGGCCGAGGCCCTGGTGTGGGTCATGCTGGTGGGGCTGCTGGGCTGGTGGTCCGGCCTGCTCTGGGGGCGACGCAACAGGAATGCCCTGGGGGCGCCGACCCTCGAGGACCCTTGGGTGTCCGAGGCCCTGGAGGCCCAGCGGGCCTTCACGGAGCGCATCCTGGACACGGACCCCAACCTGGTCTTCCTCAAGAGCGAGGAGGGGCGCTACCTCTTTGTGAACACGGCCATGGCCACGGCCCTGGGCCGACCCCGCCACGAGATCATCGGGCGCACGGACCGGGAGCTTCAGCCCTCGGAGGAGGCCCTGGACACCTTCGAACGCACGGACCATGAGGCCCTGGCCCAGGACCAGGACGTGACCTACGAGGCTTGGGTCAACCAGGCGGAGGGAGAGCCACAGTTCTCCTACACCATCAAGCGCCGGTGCCAGCTTCCGGGCGGGGCGAAGGCCATCTTCGGGGTGGTGGTGGACCTCACCGCCCGCAAGGCCTTGGAGCGCGCCCTGGAGGCCCAGCAGGCACGGCTGCGGGCCCTGGTGGACGCCATGCCGGATTTCGTCTGCTTCAAGGACGGCGAGGGGCGCTGGCAGGAGGCCAATGCCGCCGCCCTCCGGCTCTTCCGGTTGGAGGGTGTGGACTATCGGGGGATGGGGGATGGGGAACTGGGTCGGCTTGAGCCCAGCCTCCGGGAGGTCCACCAGGCCTGCGCCCAGTCGGACCAGGTGGCCTGGGCCAGCGGACGCAACCTCCAGGTGGTGGAGGAGATCCCCACCCAGGATGGCTCCACCCGGGTCTTCGATGTCATCAAGGTGCCCCTGCCCGATCCCGATGGGGGGCGCACGGGTCTCGTGATCATCGGCAGGGATATCACCTCCTCCCGCCTCATCGTGGATGCCCTGGAACGCTCCGCCGCCCGCTTCGAGAGTGTGCTGAATGGCAGTCCGGCGGTGATCTTCCAGATGGATCCCGAGGGCCACTTCCTGCTCTCCGCGGGGCGGGGGCCGGAGCGGCTGGGGCTCCGGCGCGGGCCGGTGGTGGGCATGGGCGCCCTGGAACTCTACGGCCCCTATCCC
>CAZPUI010000365.1:1148-5673 GCA_964589695.1 uncultured Solibacteraceae bacterium
CTGGAACCTTACGCGTCCTTCACCGGGGCCCTGGCCCTGTCCCAGAGGAGCTTCCTGGGGGAGGCCTTGAATGGTCGCTGCATGGCAGCCGACGCCATCTGGGATCTCTACTTGACCCCCCTCCTCACGGCCTCTGGAGAGCTGGAGAGCGTCGTGGGCGTGGCCACGGATATCACCGATCGCATGCAGGCGGAGCAGGCCTACCGGGAGAGCGAGGCCCGATTCCGGGCCCTGGTGGAATGCACCACGGACCATCTGTTCTGGGTGGTGGTCCAGGACGGGGGGGCTTTCCTGGTGGAGGGGGTCAATCCCGCGATGGCCCGCTTCCACCAGATCGAGCCTGGGCGTATTCCCGGGCCCCTGGGGGAAGTCCTTCCCAAAGGGGTGGTCGGGACTTTAAGGCCCCATCTGCATGCCTGTCTGGACTTGGGGGGGGCCCATTCCTACCATGTCGACTGGGAATCCACCACGGGCACCCTCACGTTCCAGGTGCTGCTGGTGCCGGTGCGGGAGGATTCGGGGCGCATCAGCCGTATCATCGGCAGCAGTCGGGATGTGACGGAGGCCCGGGTGGCGGCGGACGCCCTCCGCCAGACCCAGAAGCTGGAGAGCCTGGGCATCCTGGCGGGAGGCATCGCCCACGATTTCAACAACCTGCTGACCGCCGTGCTGGGCAACCTGAACCTGGCCCAGGGGGTGCTGCCCGAGACCTCCGCCGCCCGGACCCACCTTCGGAACATGGAGCGGGCCGTGAACAAGGCCGCGGACCTCACCCAGCAGATGCTGGCCTACAGCGGAAAAGGACGCTTTGTGGTCCAGCCCACGGACCTCAGCCACATGGTCCGGGAGATGACCCATCTGCTCCAGGTGTCCATCACCAAGAAGGCCAAGCTCCATCTGGAGTTGTCGGAACACCTGACGCCCATGGAGGCCGATGCGGCCCAACTCCACCAGGTGGTGATGAACCTGATGACCAACGCCTCCGATGCCTTGGGGGAAGGGGCAGGGACCATCACCCTGCGCACGGACATGGCCTACCTGGGGGAGGGGGAATTGGCCCGCCGGTTCCGGGGCCAGGCCCTGAATCCTGGACTCTGTGTGGTGCTGGAAGTGGAGGATTCGGGCTGCGGCATTCCTGCGGAGGTCCTTCCCCAGATCTTCGACCCCTTCTTCACCACCAAGCAAACCGGTCGTGGGTTGGGCCTTTCCGCCATGCTGGGCATCCTCCGGGCCCACCAGGCGGGCATCGAAATTGAAAGCGAGGTGGGGCGGGGCAGTTGCTTCCGGGTCTTCTTCCCCGCCATGACCACCGCCACCCTGCCGATGGTGGAGGAGCGTTCCGAGACCACGCCTCCCCCCACGGGGCGGGTGCTCCTGGTGGAGGACGATCCCGTGGTGCGGGAATCCACCCAGGCCATGCTGGAGATCCTGGGCTACACCGTGCGGGTGGCCGTGGATGGGGTCGAGGGCGTCGCGTTGTTCGAGGAGGACCCCCAGGGTCTGGACCTGGTCCTCATGGACCTGACCATGCCCAGGATGGATGGTCGGGAGGCGGCCCAGCGGATGCTGGCACGGCGCAGCGACCTTCCCATCCTCCTCTGCAGCGGGTACCACGATCCCGAGGAGGAGGAACGGAAGCCCCGGCTGGGGTTGGCGGGGTTCCTCAAGAAACCCTACTCCCTGAAGGACCTACGGAAGGCCCTTCAGTCCATCCGGTAGTTGGGGGATTCCTTCGTGATCATCACATCGTGGGCATGGCTCTCCCGGAGCCCCGCGCTGGAGATCTGCACGAAGGTGGCCTTCGCCTGGAAGTCGGCGATATCCATGCCTCCCACCAGGCCCATGCCCGCCCGCAGGCCCCCCAGGAGCTGGGTCACCAGGTCCGACAGGCGGCCCTTGTAGGGCACCTGGCCCTCGATGCCCTCGGGTACGAGCTTGGTGTCGTCCTTGCCCTCCTGGAAGTAGCGATCTCGGCTCCCGTCCTTCATGGCGCCGATGGAGCCCATGCCACGGTAGCTCTTGAAGGTGCGGCCCTGGTAGAAGATGGTCTCGCCGGGGGCCTCATCGGTGCCCGCGAAGAGGCTGCCGATCATGACGCAGTCGGCCCCGGCGGCAATGGCCTTGGCCACGTCCCCACTGAACTTGATGCCCCCATCGGCGATGCAGGGCACTCCGGCTTCGCGGCAGGCCCGGTTGGCTTCGGCCACCGCCGTCAGTTGGGGCATGCCCGCCCCCGTGACGATGCGGGTGGTGCAGATGGAACCCGGGCCGATGCCCACCTTCACGGCGTCCACACCACGGTCGATGAGGGCCTTGGCGCCCGCATAGGTGGCCACATTCCCCGCGATGATCTGGGTGGTGGGGAAGGCCGCCCGGAGCTGTTCCAGGCCCTTGAGGACGCCTTGGCTGTGGCCGTGGCTGGAATCCAGGCAGAGGACGTCCACCTGGGCCGCCACCAGGGCGGCGGCGCGGTCCAGCATCTCCCGGCCCACCCCCAGGGCGGCCCCCACCCGCAGCCGGCCCAGGGCATCCTTGCAGGCGTTGGGATAGTTGATGGTCTTTTCGATGTCCTTGACGGTGATGAGGCCCTTCAGGGCGCCGACATCATCCACCACCAGCAGCTTCTCGATGCGGTGCTTCTGCAGGATGGACTTGGCTGCCTGGAGGGTGGTGCCCACGGGCACGGTGACCAGGGGCTGCTGGGTCATGCGGTCCCGCACCAGCAGGTCCAGGTTCGTCTCGAAGCGCAGGTCGCGGTTGGTGAGGATGCCCACCAGCTTGCCGTTCTCCACCACGGGCACGCCGGAAATGCGGAACTTGGCCATGAGGGCCTCCGCTTCACGGATGGGGGCATCGGGACGGATGGTGATGGGATCCGTGATCATGCCGGATTCGCTGCGCTTGACCTTGTCCACCTCCTCGGCCTGGCGCTCGATGGAGAGGTTCTTGTGGACGATCCCCAGTCCGCCCTGCTGGGCCAGGGCGATGGCCAGTCGACCTTCGGTGACCGTATCCATGGCAGAGGAAATGAGGGGGATCCCCAAGGTGATGCCACGGGTCAAACGGGCTCCCAGGTCCACCTGATTGGGATGCACTTCCGAGTAGCCGGGTACAAGCAGTACATCATCAAAGGTGAGACCGTAGGTCAGGGGCAAGGTCAGCATGGAATCCCTCGGACAGATCGCCGCTCCCGCGGCCTTGCGGGCCATGGTCGCATGGAAAGGTGTCAAGGGGCCAGGGTGGCGCCTCATGGCGGGTGCAGGCAACGTTCGGGTTGGGAGGAATCCGGCAGAGCGTTCAGCGCTTTTTGGGCCTGGCCTTGGGTGGGGTGCCCGTCTCGGAGGGGAGGCTCTTCAACAGAGGGAGCACAGGATTCCGGGCCTGGTCGAAGAGCAGGGAGGTCTCGATCTGGGCCACCTCCGGCCGTGACGTGAAGCTGTCCATGGCCAAGTCCCGGAGGTGTTCCGCATCCCTTGCGGCCACATGCACGAGGAAATCGTGGGCTCCGGCGGTGTGGAAGACGGTCAAGACCTCGGGCCGTTCCGTCAGGTGCTTCCAGAGGGCCTTCACCTGGGCTCGGGAATGCTGCTTCATGCGGACGGCAATGAGGGCCTGCAGCTGAATTCCCATGGCCTGGGGATCCACCTCGGCATGGAAGCCCACCAGGACACCCTGCTGGCGAAGGCGCTGCAGGCGCACCAGGCAGGTGCTGGGGGCCAGGCCCACGGCGGCAGCGAGCTCCTTCTGGCTGAGGCGCGCATTCTTCTGGAGCAGGCGCACGAGTTCGAAATCGATTCGGTCGAGTTCCTTGTCCATGCCAGATCCTGCGGCGATTAGCCGGAATGGACCATCATGCCCCTGAGGCAGGGGGGCCGTCCACGGGGCTGGACCCTTGGTTGGCGGAGGAGGGTGGGGCCACAGGGCTGGAACTTGGCATTTCGACATATTCCTTCGGATTGGGGTGGGTGTTTGTAAACCCGATGTCCCAAGGGCTTGGCAATTGGCCTGCCACACGTGATCTGTGTCATGTACCGTGCAAATATGCGCAATTTGCGGTCTGTGCATGCACGCCAAAGCCTTCCACGACTTGCCATTTGCCCTTGGGACGCATAGACTCGGCCCTTGAAGGCGGTCCTGTTCGCGGAATGCGAAACGTCCTTCCCCGCGTTTTCGTGGCACTCGAACGAAATTCTGCAGACACCCACTCAAGGAGGCATTGTCATGGCGGAACGTCGCATGGTTACCCTCGACGGTAACGAAGCAACAGCATCGGTCGCGCACCGTATCAACGAGGTGATCGCGATCTACCCGATCACCCCCTCCTCCAACATGGGCGAATGGGCCGATGAATGGTCTGCCCAGGGCAAGAAGAATATCTGGGGTACCGTGCCTTCCGTGGTGGAGATGCAGTCCGAGGCCGGCGCCGCCGGTGCCGTGCACGGCGCCCTCCAGGGTGGTTCGCTGGCGACCTCCTTCACGGCGTCCCAGGGCCTGCTGCTCTTCATCCCCAACATGTACCTGATTG
>CAZPUI010000366.1:0-5672 GCA_964589695.1 uncultured Solibacteraceae bacterium
CTGCACGTGCACCAGGTCCCCCACCACCAGAACGGCGGCGGGCAGGGTCCGCCGCAGGCCCTCCCGCTGCACCATGGCCTGTTCCGGCCCCAGGTCCCCCAGGGATGCGATGGCTCGGCCGGCCTTGAACTCCTGCACGAAGCCGATGAGGGTGTTGAGGGCCACCACCGCCAGGACCACGGCAGCATCCGTGGGCTTACCCATGAGGAGGGCCAGGGCGGCGCTCCCCAGGAGCACCAGCACCAGGGGATTGGCCACCTGGCGTCCAAGGATCTTCCAGGGCGACTCGCCCTCCGCCGGGGGCAGTCCATTGGGGCCACGGAGTTCCAGGCGCCGCTGCGCTTCGGCCATTGTGAGGCCCTGGGGGTGTCCATCAACCTGCGCCAGGGCTTCGGTGGGGGTGAGGGCATGCCAGGGAGGAATCACGGATCAGGTTCCTTTCTCGCTGAAGCGGTTGAAGACGAGCAGGGTCAGGCTTACGGCGGCGATGGCCAGCCCGAAGAGGAGGGTTTCCATGGGCTTCTCCCAGATCACCAGGCGCTCCAGGAAGGTGATGGCCATGACCAGGACGAGGATGCTGCTGAGCCGGGTCTTGATGTCATGGAGGTTGTGGACATCCAGCCACTTGGGCAGGTCCAGCTCCCCCAGGAAGAGGTCGTAGAGCCCCACGGCGAAGATGTAGAGCCCCGTGGCCACCAGGAACTTGTCCATCAGCTCGATCAGCCGAACCACGGCCTGGGGTGAGCCACCGGTGGTGGCGAGGCTCCAGATGATGGTGGTCGCCTTCCAGGTGCCCCACAGGAAGGCGGCGGCCGCCGCCACCAGGGAGGAGACGACGGCCAGCACAACCATGTAACGAGAGAGTTCAAGGGTGCGCTGCAGCAAGGGACCTCCTGGCACACCCACCATCCTGCCAGAGCCTCAGGCAGAACGCCGACCGTTCCAGCTCCCTGGGTTCACCATGCTCCGCAGCCGCGCCACCCGGGCCTCCATGGGGGGGTGGGTGCTGAACCAGGAGAGCAGGCCCCCCCCGGAAAAGGGCGAGGCAATCATGAGGCTTGCCGTGGCGGGTTGTGCCGTGGGCCCGGGCTCCACGTAGGCCTGGATGTTGTGGAGTCGCTCCAGGGCCAGGGCCAGGCCTTCGGCGTCGCCGGTCATGCGGGCCGCACCCTCGTCCGCCATGAACTCCCGGGACCGGGAGATGGCGAACTGGATAAGGGAGGCTCCGATGGGTGCCAGCAGGGCAAAGAGCAATCCCACCAGGGGATGGGGCGCACCTTCTTCGTCCTGGTTGCCGCCCATGCCCAGCAGGGCCCCCCACTGGAAGATATTGGCCAGCAGGCTGACGGCCCCCGCGATGCCCGCCGCCACCGTGGCGACCAGGATGTCCCGGTGCTTGATGTGGCTCAGCTCGTGGGCGATGACCCCCCGCAGTCCCCGTCGGGGCATGTGCCTAAGGATGCCTTCGGTGAAGGCCACCACCCCATGTTCGGGATTGCGCCCGGTGGCAAAGGCGTTGGGGGAGTCGTCCGGGATGATGTAGACCTTGGGTTTCGGGATCTCCGCCCGAAGGGCCAGCTCCGCCACATCGTCGTGGAGTTCCGGAGCCTCCCAGGGGGTCACCTCCCGCGCATGCTGCATGCGCAGCACCAGCTTGTGGCTCCAGAAATAGGCCCCCAGGTTCATGGCAAAGGCCAGGACCGTGGCCCCGATCATCCAGGCCCGACCCAGGGAGGCCCCCAGGAAGATCAGCAGGGACGTGGCAAGCCCCAGGAGCAGGAAGGTCTTGAAGCGGTTCATGGCGTCCTCCTCAGTTGAAACGCCGGTCGAAGGCATGCTGGACCGCGCGCCCGGCGCGACGCACCGCGAGGTCCACGGCCGTGGGGTAGTCGGTGGCCACGGCCACCACCTTGAGGGGCACCCCCTGGGGACCCAGGAGCTGGATGGAGCAGGATTTGTCCAGTCCGCCCTTGGGGCCATTGACATCCCCCAGGCGCACCACCACGCGCTTCAGGCGGTCGGCCCAGTGGGAGAGGGCCACGGCCAGGCGCTGGCTGATGTGCTGCTGGACTGCCTCGCCGGCGTGGAAGCCCAGGGATTTGATGTGGATCATCATGGCGAACTCCTTGGCGCAGGATCTGCGCACCCCTTAGGATGGGGGGAGCATTGAATTCATTTCATTGATTGTTTGAAGCAATCGATTCAATTTTTTGAATGCAAGGTCCCCCATGGAATGGCTCAACTACCACCACCTGCTCTACTTCTGGACCGTGGCCAAGGAGGGCTCCGTGAAGGGGGCCGCGGAGGTCCTGAACCTCAGCCAACCCGCCCTCAGCACCCAGATCCGCCGCCTGGAGGAGAGCCTGGGGGAGAGGCTCTTCGAGAAGGCGGGCCGCGGCCTGGGCCTCACCGCCGCGGGGCGCCTGGCCTTCCGCTACGCCGACGAGATCTTCACCCTGGGCCGGGAGTTCCAGAGCGCCCTGAAAGGCCGCCCCACGGGTCGCCCCCTGCGGCTGACGGTGGGCATTTCCGACGCCCTGCCCAAGCTCATGGTGCATCGGCTGCTGCGCCCGGCCCTGGAACTGAGCGAGCCCCTGCGCCTATCCTGCCGGGAGGGCGCCCTGCCCGGCCTCCTCCAGGGCCTCCTGGCCCACGACCTGGACCTGGTGCTGGCGGACGGTCCCAGCCCCCCGGGTCCACGGGCCTTCAGCCACCTGCTGGGGGAGTGCACCGTGGAACTCTTCGGTGCAGAGGAACTCCTGGCCCGCCATCCCGGCCCCTTCCCGGCAGGTCTGGACGGGGCACCCATGCTCCTGCCCTCGGAGGACCAGGCCCTGCGCCGGGCCCTGGATGGGTGGTTCGAGCGCCATGGCGTGCGTCCCGTGGTGGCGGGGGACTTCGACGATAACGCCCTGCTCAAGACCTTCGGGGCCCAGGGGGAGGGCTTCTTCGCCGCCCCCGGCGCCATCGCCGAGGCCGTGGTCCAGGCCTACCATGTCCGCCGCCTGGGCCCCCTGGAGGGCCTGAAGTCCCGGGTCTACGCCATCTCCGCCAGCCGGCGGCTCATGCACCCCGCGGTGCTGGCCATCCTCAGGGCGGCGCAGGAGGAGGTGTTCGGCTGAGGGCTTACACCCCTGGCTCCTCCGCCCCGGGAACCACGAACACGGCCTCACACCCACCCTCCCCCAGGGCACGCAGGACCAGCATGCGGGAGTAGTCCCCGGGTCGATCACTGAGGAGGAAGGTGTGCCGGTCGTCGGCGCGGGAGGGGGGGCGCTGGAGGCGTTCTTCGTACCAGCGGCTCAGCGCCTCGAGGGGTAGGCTGGCCTCAAATCGGTGGAAGACCTGGCCCGGCAGACGCGAGGAGCCGTTCAGGTCGTAGTGCAACCCCGGATGGAGCTGGGTTCCCAAGGCCGTGGCGGTGGGGGGGGCCACGGGCCGGTCGGCGGCGTACACGGCCTCGATCTGCACCACAAGGGTGTCCTGCCGCGCGGGCCGGGGCTGTTCCACCACGATCTCGAAGGAGGCCAGGTCGCCCTCGCCCCGGCGCGCGACCCAGCGGAAGTGGTGGCTCACGAAACCACCCCCACTGGTGTAGCGCTTGTGGTGGACAGGGGTCGCGCAGGCGACCTTCAAGGCCCCGAGCCCGCGTTCCGGAAGCTCCCCGGGTTTGGCCGCCAGCGTCTTCTGGTAGAAAGCCACCAGCTGGGCGGGCGTGGATGGGCTGGCGAGGATCTGAAATCGGCGCTTCCGAAGGGTCTGTCCGCCCAAGGCTTCACCCAGCGCCCCCTGGGCGGGCCCCGCGCAGTAGGGGGGCCTCTGGGACTGGGCCCTGGAGACCTCTTCCGCAGGGTTCCTGCGGGCTCCCGTCAACTGCGGCAGGTCTTCCAGGCTGTGGGGCGCGTCCTGCCCCAGGAGCCCCAGGGCCACCATGGACAGGAGGAGGGGACGGCGCATGATCCTGGGCTCAGCGCTTCACCAGTTCCACCCGGCGGTTCTTGGCCTTGCCTTCGGTCGTGCGGTTGTCCGCCGCGGGTTTGGAGGCTCCGAAGCCTGCGGAGCTGAGTCGGGCGGCGTCCACGCCCTTGGAGGTCAGGTAGTCCAGAACCGATTTGGCCCGGCCTTCACTGATCTTCTGGTTCTCGGCGGCGACCCCCGTGTTGTCCGTGTGCCCTTCGATGCTGAGCTTCAGGGCGCCGTCGCCCTTGAGCATGGCGACCACCTGATCCAGCAGGCCGTGGCTCTCCGGCTTGATGGTGGTCTTGCTGGTATCGAACTGCACGTCCAGGGCCACGAAGCCATCCTTGTTGAGGGCATCCAGCAACTCCTTGGCCGCCACATCCTGCTTCATGGCCTCGGCTTCGATGGCATAGAGCATGTAGTCGTTGCCACCATTGCAAGGATTGACGAGGACCCAGACCTCCTTGCCGCCCTTTTGCAGCTTCCCGCAGAAGATGTCATAGCAGGAGTAGTATTCGCCCCCCTCGGGTGGAACCCCCTGGAAAAAGGCCGTGCCCCCGGCTGCCTTGATGGCGTTGGCGTAGTTCCGGAAGATCTGCAGGTTGCTGGCGGCGGTGGCCCCCTCCTTCAGGTAGTAGGCGCGCGCCCAGAATTTGCCTTCGACCGTGACCCACTTTTTGCCATTGAAGAACTTGTAGGCATCGAACTCCTTGTCGTCGCAGTCGCCCGCCAGGAGCTCATAGTTGGGCATCTTGCTGAGGTAGGGGAAGTCCTTGGGCACCTCCTGGGCCACCAGGGCGAAGGTGCAGGCGAAGGCGAGCAGGGAGGCTGGGCGCATGGGTTCCTTTCGGAGTTTCCGGGGCGGGGCGCCTCGGGGGGAGTCTCACCATGACAGGAAGCCCCTGGGCGTTCTGGATCCACCCCGGGGAAAACCATGGGTCCACCCCGCACGGGCAACCTTCAATGTCGTGATTTCGCGCCCAGGATCGATGTGCAGTGCCCAGGCAACAGTCGACTTTTCAGGAATTGAAGCACGGAGACCTCAAGTCTGGTGTAAGTGAAGGTCTCACCTAACAGCACGGGATGCGTTTGCTCGTCATGGCCCTCCAGCCCGAGGGTTCCCGGTCTGCACGCTCCTGCTGGGCGTGCGGCATGGCCGCGTGCGTTCCATCTGGTGCATAGCCTTGGAGAACACATGCGTACTCCCCGACTGCGCCCCTGCGGTCACCAAGCCAGGAGGCCGGGTTCCGGAAGACCCCTTCTTGTCTCCGTGCCCATCTCCGTGTCCTCATGCCACGCAGTGCGTGGCATCTCTGTGTTAAACCTGCTTTGCGAGTGCGATCGGAAGCCGCTGAGTTGCATTCCTGAAAAGATGACCCTTGCCATGATGATCACCCTCCGCAACGTCCGGACCCACAACCTCCAAGGCATCGAGGTGAGCTTTCCCCGGGAGGCCCTCACGGTGGTCACGGGGGTGTCGGGGTCGGGCAAGTCCAGCCTCGCCTTCGACACCCTGTACCGGGAGGGCCAGCGGCGCTTCCTGGAGACGCTGCCCAGCTATGCCCGCACCTTCTCCGGGGGCCTGGAGCGCCCGGAGGTGGGCAGCGTGGAAGGGCTGGGCCTGGCCCTGGCGGTGGACCAGCACGTGAACCTGGCCAATCCCCGCTCCACCGTGGGCACCCTCACGGAGGTCTGGGACCTGCTGCGCCTGC
>CAZPUI010000367.1:0-5670 GCA_964589695.1 uncultured Solibacteraceae bacterium
GCTGGGTTCGCAACGAGGCCGATGGCACGGTCCTTGGCGAGGCCAGCGGCGAACCTGCCGCGTTGGAGGCATTCAGGGAGACCTTGGCCCAGGGCCCCCTCCATGGACGGGTCACGCGACTGGACTGGATCCCCCTCCCGGAAGGCGCCCCTCTGCCCTCGCCCTTCACGATCCGATGAGACCCGTGGGCAGGTCGAGGCGGAAGCGGCACCCCTGGGGCAGCGGCTCAAAACTGGCATCGCCCCGATGGTCCTGGGCGATCCGCCGCACGATGGCCAGCCCCAATCCGGTGCCCTTCTTTTTGGTGGAGAAGTAGGGCTGGAAGAGGCGTTCCTGATCCTCCGGTGGGATCCCGGGTCCATCGTCCTCCACTTCCAGTTGGACCCTTCCCCCTTGGGTCTGGAGGGCGAGGCGCAGGGTCCCACGGCCTCCCGAGGCGCCCAGGGCGTTGTCCACCAGGTTGATGAGGGCTCGCCGCACCATGTCACCGTCCCAGTAAACGGGCACCGCTCCCTCGGGCAGGTCCAGGATCCAGGTCATGCCCGGATGGTTGGGCTGGTAGAGCGCGCCCACCTGGCGCACCAGTTCGACGGCATCGAGGTTTGCGGGGTGGGGTGCGGGCAGTTTGGCGAATTCGCTGAAGCTGTCCACCAGGCGCTGGAGGCTGGTGACCTCCGCCAGGATGGTCTCCGCACCCTCCACCAGGAGCTGGGGTTCGAGCCGACCTTCCCTCCCCCGGCGCAGCATGCGCTGGGCCGTGAGCTTGATGGGGGTGAGGGGATTCTTCACCTCGTGGGCCATGCGCCGGGCCACCTCCTGCCAGGCCGCGCGCTTCTCCGCCTGGGCCAGTTCGGAAAGGTCCTCCAGGACCGCGAGTTCGCCCCCCTCCTCCAGGGGAACGACCATGGCCCGCACCGGCCTTCCTTCGGATTCCGTGCCCACCCGGATTTCCTGGAAGAGGGGACGGCGCAGGGTACGCACCAGGGCGACGAGGTCCGCCAGGGAACCGAAGCGGGCCTGTTGTACCAGCTCCTCCCAGGCCGGTTGACCGGGTCTCCAGACCTCCAACCCGTACCAGGAGCGCGCCAGAGGGTTGAAGGTGCGCAGTTCCCCCTCGGTGTGCCAGCTGAGAATGCCCACGGGCAGGGCTTCCAGCAATTGACCCAGATAGGCACGCTGGCGTTCGATCCTTTCCGCCTGTTCCTCCACCGCCGCCCGGCTGGACTGAAGGTCCTCCACCATGCGGTTGAAGCTGCGGGACAGGAATCCCAACTCGTCCTGCCCATCTTCGGGCACGCGAATGTGAAGGTTCCCCACCCCCACCTCATGGGCCGCATCCGCCAATTCCTTCACGGGCTGGGTAAAGGCCCTGGAGAGGGTCATCCCCGTCCACACGGCGGCAAAGACCGAGAGCAGGGTGAGGAGCAGGATCGTGTCCTGGGCCGGTGACTCCAGGGTGTTCTGGTTGCGGGAGACCTGTTCCGCATCCACCACCCGGCGCTCCACACGGCTGAGGCGGGTGCCGATTTCCCGGGGAAGCGAGATGCCCACCTGACCACGGCCCGCCACGGTGTGAAACCTCCACAGGCCGGAGGAGGATTCCCGAAGTCCCTCCCAGGTGCCTGCGCCCTCCTGGGGGAGGACCAGGCCAGGTTTCACCGCCCTCCGCGGTCCTGATTCCGCCAGAAGGGAGACGAAATCCAGATCGAAGCGCTGACGGAGGACCTCCGGATCCACCTGGGGGTCCATCACCAGCTCGCGACCCGCGAGGTGGAGGCGATGGTCGATCTCCCGCCGCAGGGCTTCCGCCACCGCCCGACTGTCCACGATGAGGGCCTGGGTTTCGGGCACGAACCAGCGGCGGATGTTCTTGCTGATGAAGTCCTGGCCAATGTTGTAGAGGAGCAGGCTGGGCACGATGCCCACCCCCAGCAGGGCCAGCACCAATTTGGTCCGGATACGGTTGCCCAGGATGCCCCGGCGACGCTCGAAGTAGAGCTTGGCGAGGCTGCGCACCACGATGAAAAGCAGGGTGGCGATGGCCAGGGTGTTCAGCAGTCCCACGGCCATGATGGTCCAACGGGAGGTGGGATCCAGCCCCACTTCTACCTTCGGACTGAGGATCCGGTAGAAGCGGAAGGCCACCCAGCTGGCCACCGCCATGCCCACCGCCAGGTAGAGCCGGACCAGTTCGTGGTGTCGCCTGGGACGTTCAGGCATTTCGCCCTCCCTGGGAAGGTTAACCTGGATGGACGGAGCGCCCCACATGTCCAGCCCCAAACCCCGGAACACGTTTGAATCCGCAAGCCGCGACCTGGCCAAACTTGCTCCCGACGAGGATGGACGATGGAGCGAGATCCAGGTGGGTCCCTGCCGGGTGCCGGTCCTCACCCAGGAATTCTGGACCTCCAAACAGCGCCAGGCCTCCAATCTGCATGAAATCAGCTACCGGGCCTGCTACAAGCCCCAACTGCCGCGCCTCTTCATCACGCACCTCACCGAACCGGGGGACCTGGTCTACGACCCCTTCGGGGGCCGAGGGACCACCGTGTTGGAAGCGGCCCTGCTGGGCCGCCGCGTGGCGAACAACGATATCAATCCCCTCTCCCGGATCCTGGTGGAGGGCCGCCTACGACCCCCGGCCCCCGGAGCCGTGGAAACCCGCTTATCGGAGATTCCCAAGGAGGGTGCGCCGGGGGATGACTTGGCGCTGGACATGTTCTACCACCCCGACACGGAGCGGGAACTGCGCGCCCTGCGCCACTGGCTCCTGGAGCGGGCGGCCACGGGGGCGGAGGACGACCTGGATCGCTGGATCCGTGCGGTGGCCACCAACCGCCTGACGGGCCACAGTCCAGGCTTCTTCAGCGTCTACACCCTGCCCCCCAACCAGGCTGCCAGCGCCGAAAAGCAGCGCCAGATCAACATCAAGCGCAACCAGATTCCTCCGTACCGGGACACCCACGCCATCCTCCTGAAGAAATCGCGCCAGCTCCAGAAGGGACTCACGGAGGAGGAACTCCAGAACCTGGCTGCCATTGCCCCCTCGGCCCGCTTCCTGACCTCCGATGCCCGGAGCACCCACGAACTCGAAGCGGGCAAGGTGGCGCTGACGGTGACCAGTCCCCCCTTTCTGGACGTGGTCCAGTACGCCACCGACAACTGGCTCCGCTGCTGGTTCAATGGCCTGGATGCCCCCGCCATCGCTGCGGGCATCACCATGGCCCGCAAGCTCTCCGATTGGCGGGATGTGATGGGCGGGGTGCTCCAGGAACTCCACCGCGTCACTCGGCAGGGCGGCCACGTGGCCTTCGAGGTGGGGGAGGTGCGGGGAGGCTCCATCCGACTGGAGGAGACCATCCTGCCCCTGGGCCTCGCCGTGGGCTTCCAGCCCGTGGGTGTCCTGGTGAACGAACAAACCTTCACCAAAACCGCCCACATCTGGGGCGTGGACAACATGGAGGATGGGACCAACTCCAACCGGATTGTGCTCTTCAGGAAGTGAGCTCCCTTGAACACAGGACGGCGTCCTCCCCATCCCGGTAGTAGCGGGGTCTGAGGCCCACCTCACGCCAGCCTTCGGAGGCGTAGAGGGCCCGGGCGGCGGTATTGCTCGGCCGCACCTCCAGAAGCAGGGTCCGCATGCCCAGCTCTGCGCAGGCCTTGGACGCCAGGTTCAACAACCGCCGCCCCAACCCTCGGCCCCGCACCTCGGGAAACACCGCGATCCGCAGAAGCTCCGCCTCTTCCAGGGTCGGCACGAGCCGCCACCGGGAGAACCCCTCCCCCGGCAGGGCCCAGACATGCTCGTGCTCATCCAGAGCGCCCCAGGCCTCCCCGAACACGGTGCGGTCCAAGGCCTCGATCCACAAGGGAAGGTCCGAGCCCGGCCCCAGATGGATGACCTCCTTCACCGGGCCACGCCCCGTCGCAGGGCCTCCGACAGATGACGGGAGGCCTCGGGAAAATTGACCTCCGCATCCGTCTCGCGCAGGTAGAAGGGCACCAAGGGGACTTCGGGAGGCCGGGTCTGGCAGGCCAGGCATTGCGCCACCAGGGCTTGCAGGGTGACCTCGCCTTCCTCCCGGAGCCCCACGGGCTGTGGCCCCAGGTGGGCTTCGGCCACGGGACGGAAGGACTCGGGCGCCCACCACGGTTCACCGGACAGCAGGTCCGGAAGGGCCTGCAGAGGGTCCTTGGCGGCCGCGCCCAGGGGCCCTTCGGCCCAGCGCTGGTGGAAGGCCTCCTGGCGCTGGCCATCCAGCAGGATCCAGCAGGTGTCGAGGTGGCCCGCCAGGCGCAGGGCCCGTGCCCGCAGTTCGAAGGCGGAAAACCCCCAGGTGGGAAGGCCGCAGAGGGCCAGCCCTTCGGCCGTGGCCACCCCGATGCGCAGGCTCGTGAACCCCCCGGGTCCCACACAGGCCGCACACCCCTTCAGGTCCCTGGCCGACGCGTGGGCGGCCTCCAGGAGCTCTTGGAGGGTGGGCAGTAGCTGGGTGCTGTGACTCTTCCCGATCCCCACATGGAGCCTTCGGGTCCAGCTTCGGTCCCCCGCCACCAGGGCGAGGTGGAGCCATTCGGTGGTGGAATCGAGGCCAAGGATCATGGTTGCAGTATCTCCCGGATAGACCAAAGGCGGCCCCTCAACGCAGGGCCGCCTTTGACCACCGACTCGGGGCCGGAACCTAGACGTTCTTGGTGATCTTGCCGGCCTGGATGCAGGAGGTGCAGACACGCAGTCGGCGGGGCACACCGTTCACCAGGGCGCGCACGCTCTGGATGTTGGGATTCCAGCGCCGGTTCGTGATGTTGTGGGCATGGCTGATGTTGTGGCCGAACTGGGGCTTCTTGCCGCAAATTTCGCACTGACGGGACATGGCAGACCTCTTGGAACGGGTACACGAAGACGAACAAAGGAGAGTCAGTTTACCGAATCCTGGCGGAAACACAAGGATCGATTGCCCTATGCCTTCTCTTGATCCTGCCGGAGCAGATCGTCCATGTCGGGACGGACATGGATTTCCCAGCACTGGGGGCAGATCCCATGGCTGAAAACGGCCTCCGTATTCTCGGAGACGTACTGCTCCACCTGGGTCCAGTACTGCTGGTCATTGCGGATCTTTTTGCAGTAGCTGCAGATGGGGAGAATGCCATGGAGGGTCCGAACCTGGTCCAGGGCCTGCTGCAGTCGGTGCCCGTGCTCCGCCAGGGAAGCCTGGAGACTCACCAGACGCCTGCCCACTTCGACCCTGGCCTTGAGCTCCAGGGGGTTGACGGGCTTGGCCAGGAACTCATCCGCCCCCGCCTCCAGGGCCACCAGCACATCTTCCTGGGTATCCCGGGCGGTGAGGATGATCACATAGGGGGGGAGTTCGGGCAACAACCCCCGGAGGCGTCGGCACACGTCGATGCCATCCATGCCTGGCATCATCCAGTCCAGGATGACCAGCATGGGTGCCCCGGGCTTCTGCAGCACTTCCCAGGCCTCGGTGCCATCGGAGGCTTCCAGCACTTCGTGTCCGAACATCTCCAGGGTGGCTGCCACTGAGACTCGAGTGACGACATCGTCATCGGCGAGGAGGATTCTCATGGGTGCGCTCCCGGGGTGAGTTGGGCCCAGAGCCTCTTGAGGAGGACTGGGGAAAGATCCTGGTTCCCTGAGACGGTGAA
>CAZPUI010000368.1:0-2597 GCA_964589695.1 uncultured Solibacteraceae bacterium
AGCGCACTTCGCTGCTGATGCTGCAAGGCCGACAGCGGGTGGTGAAGCCCGATGTGGTGGTGCTCAAGGGGGACGATGGCACCTGGAGGGTCTACCTCAACGATGAAGGACTGCCCAGGCTGCGGGTCTCTTCGGAATACAGGACCTTCCTGGCCAAGGCCGATGGCAAGCCGGACAAGGATTTCATTCGCGAGAAGTACCGGGGCGCCCGGGACTTCATCCGCGGGGTCGAGGACAGGAACCGCACCGTGCTCAGGGTTTCCGCGAGCATTGTGGAGCTCCAGACGAACTTCATGGAGCATGGCATCGAACGATTACGCCCCATGGTGCTCAGGGATGTTGCCGAAGCCACGGGATTCCACGAGTCAACCATCAGCAGGGTGGTCAAGGCCAAGACCATCCACACCCCCCAGGGGCTCTTTGACCTCAACTATTTCTTCAGCGCCAGTCTGGGATCCTCCTCCGGGGATGATGTCTCCGCCACGGTGGTGAAACACAAGATCCGAGCCCTCATCCAGGCGGAAGATCCGGCCAAGCCCCTCTCGGATGAGACCCTTGCCAAGCTCCTGGAAAGGGACGGCATCAAGGTGGCACGAAGAACCGTCAATAAATACCGGGAGGAACTAAAAATTCCTCCAGCTTCCACCCGTCGGCGCCGATAGGGTGCCCAAGTCACTTCACCCGAGCCACGCCCAGCATGCCAACCCGCCTCCAGCCAAAGATGCCCAGGAACGGAAACGCTAGCGAGGCTCCCTGTGCGCCGGAGGCGTACGATTCCGCAATGTTCCCACCGGGCCCTACGGCCCCTTTTTAGAGGAGTCCGCGATGAAGGTCATCTTCACCGGCCGCCATGTCGAGGTCACGGAAGCCCTCCGTACCTTCGCCCAGGAGCGTCTGCAGAAAATGTCGACGTACCTGGATGATGTCATCGATGTTCATGTGATCTTGAGCGTCGAGAAACATCGTCACCTGGCTGAAGTCACCCTGAAGAGCAGGATGGATGATTTCGTAGCCAGCGCCGAGACGGGCGATATGTACCAAAGCCTTTCCCAGGCTCTGGACAAGCTGGAAGCGCAGGCCCACAAGACCACGGGCAAGCGCCAGGCCAGCGTCAAGAATGTGCAGAAAGAGAAGATTCTCGTGGATGCAGTCGAATAGGCGCCTTGCCGTCTTTTGCACCCGGGGCCCGGTAAACCGGGCCCCGGTTATTTTCATCCAAGCTAGGCTGGCTTCAGGGAGATGCGATGCGGCAGTGCGAGGTGACCACGGGGGAAGCACTCAGGACCCACGTCCACTCCGGGGGACGTATCCAGCCGGAGGAGGCCCTTTGGCTGCTCCGGGAAGCACCTCTGGCGGACCTTGCAGACCTGGCCACGGCCGTGCGGAATCGCCACAACGACCCTCGGCGGGTCAGTTACGTCATTGACCGTAATGTGAACTACACGGACATCTGCAATGTCCACTGCACCTTCTGCGCCTTCTACCACCGTCCAGGCGATCCCAAGGGCTACGTGCTCACCCAGGATCAGCTTCGACAGAAGGCCGAGGAAACCCGATCCGTGGGTGGGACGGGCTTCCTGCTCCAGGGAGGCGTCAATCCTGACCTTCCTTGGGAACACTACCTGGAACTGGTGCGGTTCCTAAGCCAGGACCAGGGACTATGGGTCCACGGCTTTTCCCCCGTGGAAATCCAGCAGATGGCCCGTTTGAATGGGCTGGGTCTCCAAGGGACCCTGCGGGCCCTGAGGGAGGTTGGGTATGGAAGCCTTCCAGGGGGCGGGGCTGAGATCCTGGTGGATCGCCTCCGGAAAAAAATCTCGCCCCTCAAGGGCGGTGTGCAGGAGTGGCTGGACGTCATGGAGGCGGCCCACGAGGTGGGCTTGTGTACGACCGGGACCATGATGTTTGGCATCACCGAGACCCTGGAAGAGCGCGTGGAGCACTTCACCGTTTTGCGAAACCAGCAGGATCGCGCCCTGGCCCGGGCCAATGGGGGGGGCTACACCGCTTTTGCGGCCTGGCCCTTCCAAAGTGGCCACACGGTGTGGGAGGGCAAGGTCCCCAAGACCACCGATGTGGACTACCTTCGCACCATTGCCGTGGCCCGCATCTTCTTGGACAACTTCCCCCACGTCCAGAGCAGCTGGGTCACCATGGGGCGGAAAACCGGGCAACTGGCCTTGCACTACGGGTGTGACGACATGGGGAGTCTCATGCTGGAGGAGAATGTCGTATCCGCGGCCGGCACGTGCTATCACGTGAACCGGGCGGAAATGCACCACCTTATTCAGAGTGCTGGTTTCGACCCCTGGCAGCGGGACAACGTCTACGGGGCGGTCTGATTCAGCTATCGCCTACCTTGCCTGATCGCCCGGCACCCCCAGCGCGGCGCCCGGCCTATTTAGGGATAGGCTCTGAGCAGGGCTTCCACCACGGCCACATCCTCGGGGGTGTCCACCCCCAGACTCAGATGGGGGGTCAGGGCCACGCCCACCGCCATTCCAGATCCCAAGGCCCGGAGCTGCTCCAAGGATTCCATCTGCCCCAGGGGCTGGGGCGGAAGCAGCTCAGCCTCGCCAGCCAGCAGCCCCTGCAGG
>CAZPUI010000368.1:2607-5657 GCA_964589695.1 uncultured Solibacteraceae bacterium
CTTCCAGGGCTCCGGTCCGGTAGTCGTAGATGCCAAGATGCCTCCGGAACTGGGACATCTGTTCCTGTGACATCCAGGCCCGGAAATCGAGGTTCAGGTCGCCCCCCTTACGAAGGAACGGGATGGGGCTTCGGCTGAAGTAGAGGGCCTGGTCCCGGTCGTTCACCACCACCTTCACCGCGTTGGGATTGAAGATCTCGTCTGGGTGGGCGAAGGCGCAGGCTGCGGTTCCCATGGGGAACTCGGGATGGTCCGCCATGAGCTTCACCACTGCCGCGATGGTGCCCGGATGGATCCCCGGTTCATCCCCTTGGATGTTAAGCACCAGATCGAAACCGCCCCCCAGAAGGCGCATCGCAGCGGCGACGCGGTCCGTGCCCGAGGGCAGGTCCGGACTCGTCATCACGGCCTCGCCTTCGAACGCATGCACCGCCTCCTGGATCTGTGGGCTGTCCGTGGCCACCACCACCCGATCCACACCGCGGGCGCGTCGCACCGCTTCCCAGACCCACTGGATCATGGGTTTTCCGGCCATGGGATGGAGGGGTTTGCCGGGGAATCGGGTGGAGGCAAAACGGGAGGGGATGACCGCCAGGGTGTGCATATGGACCTCCGACATGGGTTGATGACACCGACCTAAATAACCACATAACCTGTGACGAAGTGTAAAATCTTTTTTCATATTGGGAGACAGGTCCTCGGTGGTTTTTTATTGGAAGTGAGCAATATGGCTCGTTCTGGCGTAGAAAAATCGCGATCAATCCCGCACAATCGAAGGTTCCTGCGTGACGGATGAGGAGGTTACCTTTAATCGACGTCTTGCGATTCCGGTGGGCATCACGGCTACTGGCCAGCATTACCCCGAACGTGTGGTCAACAATGATGAGCTGGCCCGGATGATGGATACCAGCGACGAGTGGATCACCAGCCGCACGGGAATCCAGGAGCGACGATGGGTGGAGCCCGGTACGGCCACCTCGGATCTCGGTGCAAAGGCGTTGCAGATGGCCCTGGATCGCCGCGGCATCGCCGCCAGTGAGCTGGATCTCATCATCGCCTGTACCGTGACCCCCGACCATTTCTTCCCCAGCACCGCGGCCCTGATCCAGGAGAAAGTGGGCGCAAGCCAGGCCTATGGGTTCGACCTCAATGCTGCGTGCAGCGGGTTCCTTTTCGGCCTTACCACAGCCTGCAGCATGGTCGCCGGGGGCACGGTGAACCGAGTGGCCGTGGTGGGGTGCGAGGTCATGACGAGCATCATCGATAAGACGGATCGCAACACCGCCGTGCTCTTTGGCGATGGTGCCGGCGCCGTCATCGTCGAACGGGTGGAGGAGGGCTATGGACTCCTGGACTTCGAACAGCGCATTGATGGTACGGGTGCCCCCTTCCTCAACATGCCCGCCGGAGGGAGTCGGGAGCCGTCCTCCGTGGAGACCCTGGCGGCCCGCAAGCATTTCATCCACCAGCAGGGCCAGGAAGTCTTCAAGAACGCCGTGAAGGCCATGTCGGACTACAGTCGGATGATGGTGGACCGAAACCATTTGACGGGGAATGATATCAAGCTCCTCATTCCCCACCAGGCCAACATCCGCATCATGGAGGCGGTGGCAAAGCGCCTGGGTTTGTCGGAAGAAAGAATGGCCAACAATATCTGCAAGTATGCCAATACGACGGCGGCCACCATCCCCACGGCGCTCCACCAGGCCTTGGAGGCCGGGCAGGTACATAAGGGCGACCACCTGGTGTTCACGGCCTTTGGCGCGGGGTTCACCTATGGGGCCTGCCTGCTGCGCTGGGCCTATTGATCCACGACCGTGCGCATCATTTCGGGATCCCTGAAGGGGCGCGCCCTGGCCACCCCACCCCAGGGGTCCAAGGGTATCCGTCCCACCTCGGACATGGCCCGGGAAGCCTTGTTCAGCATCCTTGGACGTTGGCCCCAGGGCTCGTTCCTGGACCTGTTCACCGGCACGGGAGCCGTGGGGGTGGAACCCTGGTCCAGGGGCTACGCGCCTGTCACGGCGGTGGAACGGGATGAGGCGGCCTGGAAGCTCCTCACCCAGAATGTGCGTGGCACCGATATTCAAACCCTGCGCAAGGATGTCCTGCGCTTGCCCGAAACGAGTTTTTCGAACCTGGCCGTGGCCTTCTGTGACCCTCCCTATGCCCAGGGAGGCGTCCTCTGGTCCCAACTCTCCTCCCGGCTTCACACCTGGCTGAATCCCACGGGGATTCTGGTGTGGGAGTGCGACCGGCACGATGATTTCCTCGTGGATGGGCCCTGGGAGCGGGTGGACGTGCGAAGGTACGGCCTGGCCCACCTGCATTTCCTTGAACCACGCTGAGGGCACAGGCCTTACACTCTGCACATGCCGCGCCTTTCCATCAAGACCAAGCTGAGTGGGGTCATGAGCATCCTGGTGCTCAGCTTCATCGCGCTTTTCGTCATCTACTACCCAAAGCGCGTGGAAAAACAGCTCAACGGCCGTTGGGTAATTGAGACCCGCCAAGTCCCCGAAAACGCCAGTCACGCCATCCACCCAGGCCTCCGGACTATCAACGCCGAACAATACGGCTAGGATCAGGAAGGGGTGACGCACAGCCCAGCCTTCAGTTTCAGCGTTGTCTTCAACGATGCCGGTCAGCAGGTGGACAGCACCCCGTCCACCCCGGCCTGGGCCAGCCGGTACGCGCAAAACAATCTGCCGGCCCAAGCGAAAATGCGGAAAGAGGACGGGATCATGGTGGCCACGGCGCCCATTTTTTACCGCCGCCCCCATCCCGACAAGGTGGGAGCCTTGGTGATTGGGTTTACCACCGAGGACATCCAGGCTGCGGTGAAGAACAACATTAGGTTTGGACTCTGGATCGGCCTGGCGGGCCTGGTGCTGGGGCTTGGAGCCGCCTTCTTCATGGCCAACAGCTACATGAACCCCGTGATCCAACTCACCGAGGCTGCCCAGCAGGTGGCGCTGGGCAATTTCGATGGCCTTGCGGTACAGGTGCGTACCCACGATGAGCTGGAGGAACTGAGTCGCAGCTTCGAG
>CAZPUI010000369.1:0-5655 GCA_964589695.1 uncultured Solibacteraceae bacterium
AGGGCGGGGATGAGCTTGAGAAGGTCCCTGGGCATGGGTGATCCGTGGCTGAGGACTGTTTTCGGGGGCTGTCATGACGGCGCGTGGCGCCGGTGGTTCCTATCCGGGGTGAAGGTCCCGGGGGGTGGCCCTGGAATTCCGCGGGGGAGGGCCGTCAACGGAGGGTGGGTGGGGGTGGAGCTGGGTGGAACCTTGGGTTCCGTGCCCTCCATGATGTCACACCGGGGATGGATGTCCTGTTCTGGGCCCTCCCAGTCACGGTAAGCGCTTGTATTTTTCTGGATATTTTCCCAAGCCCCTTGCCAGGGGGAACGTTCCCACCTATTGTTTGGGAACGTTCCCACCCCTGGAACGGGCTTTCTAGCTTCCCTCGAATTTGGTTGTCCTCGCGCCTGCGTGCCTTGGCTATGCCCTGGACCGTTGGGGCTGGGACGGCCCTCGAGGTCTGTCCCAGCCCACCCACCCCTCACCCCCTGCGCGCCGTGCCCAGGTGCCGCAGGTTCATCCACCGATTTCCGGAGGAATCTCCATGAAGGCAACCACCAACCTTGTGTGTCTGGCCGCGGTGGCTTGCGGTCTGATGCCGCTGCAGGCCCAGGACAAGCCGATCACCTACGATGTGAAGATCCACATTGGGCTCACGGCCGGGGATCTCCAGAAAACGCACTACGACAACAAACTCATCGGTTTCGCTGCGGCCGCAGCCTACAGCCTGGGCGGAAACCGGAAGGTCATCGGCGAGGTGGGCTTCGACTATGTGCCTGGGCGCGGGCGGGACACCATGCCCACCAGCGGGGCGATCTACCACAACCCCGGGGCACCGTCCTCCCAGTACAACGGTTCGGCACTCTGGCTGCATCCCAGCAATTCCGTGGACCACCGGAAGGAGGGCTTCCAGGGCTTCAGCCTGCGGGGTGGTTATTCCGACAAGCTGCCCTTCCTGGAGGGTGTGGTGTGGTTCGCGGGCCTGTCCCTGGACCGTTACAAGGTCACCTCGGAATTCCTGGGCACCTTGAACCCCGTGTACGGAACTCCCGCCAGCTTCAAGACCGTCTCCGCCTCCACCTACGAGGGCTGGTCCTTCCAGAAGCAGTCCTCCAAGCTGGGGATGGGCTTCTTCGCGGGTGTGGGCATGGTGCTCAACCCCAACCTGCGCACCGAGTTCACCCTGCGGAACATTGGCGCTGCGACCTTCGACCACCGTCCGTTCACCTACACCGGGAAACCGGCCGAGACCCGCGAAAGCACGGTGCGGGGCTGGGTGTTCGAACTCGGCCTGGCCCTGAAGATCTGACGCTGCACGAGACGCCAAGGAGCCCACGATGATGAATTTTCATAAGCTCACACCCCTCGTCCTGATGCTGGCGGGCACCGCACTGGTGGCCCAGGAGAGCACGGGCACGGTCACCGGCGTGGTGACCACCAAGGCCGGTGCTCCCGTGGCGGGGGCGCTGGTCAAGGTCGCCTCCCCCAACCTTTTGGGTGAGCGCCAGGTCACCACGGACGCCGAAGGACGCTACCGCATTCCCCTGCTGATCAACGGTGACTACACGATCACGGTGGCCAAGGACACCTTTGTCACCGTCAAAGGCACCTTCCGCTTGCTGGCGGGCCAGACCTCCAAGAAGGATGCCACCCTCACGCCCTTGGCCGAAGTGACCAAGCAGGCCGAGGCGGTGGTGGAGGTGGTCAGTGTGATGACCGCCGTGGACAAGACGGACACCGTGACCCAGACGAACTATTCCATGGAGTCCCTGACCCAGCTCTTCTCCCCGGGCATCAATGCCATTTCCTCCATCTCGCCGGGCATCAATGGACCCATCACCCAGCAGACCAACCTCCACATCCGCGGGGGCATGGGGCGGGGTTCCAAGGTGCTGATGAACGGCCTGACCATCACCGAAGAGGGTGGTGGGTACATGTACTACAACCCCACCGTGGACGACCTCATCGAGTCCCTGGCCCTCATCCAGTCGCCCCTGAATGCCAAGTATGGCAACACCGATGGCGGCATCACCTCCATCACCACCACCAAGGGCAGCAACACCTTCTCGGGCACCATGCGGGCCAAGTACGACCGTGGCCTCCTGGGGGCCAGCAACCTGCCCTATCCCAATCGCGCGGGGGCCACCACGGGCTCCTTCAATGTCCCCGGGGATGATATCTCCCGCACCTGGGATGTGACCCTCCGGGGTCCCATCTGGAAGGACCACATCACCTTCGCCTACGGTGGCACGCTCACCCCCACGTCGTACTGGACCCACACGGTGGGCCGCCTGCAGAGTGAAGTTCCCCAGCCCGAGGACACCAGCGGCACCTTCTTCCGGGATCCCGCCACGGGTAATGTGATCCGCCGCACGAACCTGTGGTCCTCGGGCGCCAAGCTCCCGGCCCAGGGCAAGGACACCAAGAACAACTTCATCGTGTTCGCCCAGCTGGGTGCCAACCACCAGGTGGAATGGAACTACAGCGAGATCAAGTCGGACTGGGTGGTCTATGACGACTACGGTTCCGATGTGGAATTCCCCAAGGGCAATTCGTACCGCAACCCCTTCCTGGGTTGGAACGTGTCGTACAAGGGCATCATCGGCCAGGGGGGTGTGCTGGAGGCCCGCTTCGGCCGCACCAGCACCTCCTGGTTCCACCCCCACAGTGAAACGGATCCCATCTGGCAATACTACGTGCCCACCCTCACGCCCTATGCCGATGGCAGCTATGCCGCCAACAGTCTGCCCACGGGCCTGGACTTCGGCGCATCCCGTTTGGCCCACAACGGCTATGAATTCGATACGGGCGACACCACCAATGGCGAGTCCAGGCTGCTGACCTACCAGCACCTCCTGGACTGGAAGGGCACCCACATCATCGACATCGGCTACCAGGGGGAGAAGTTCCGCTGGGACACCCAGTCCCCCAATGCCCGTCCCACCCAGTTCTACAGTCCTGGCATGATCGCCAGCGATCTGACCGCGGCGGATATCTACAACCCTGACCCCACCGCTGTGAAGAATCCCGGGATGTACGCGGGCAAGTACATCGTCTTCAACTACAACGCCATGCTCAACCAGCTGGACCCCACCCTGGGTGCCACGGCGCTCCTGAATTCGCCCTACGAGTCCCTGATCCCCAGCATGCGCAAGGCCTACGGCAGCGAGAACGGCAGCTATTGGACCGAGACGAACTCCATCTACCTGAACGATCTGTGGACGATCAATGACAACCACAGTGTCATGGCCGGTCTGCGTGTGGACATGTTCAAGGCCAAGGATACGGTGCGCACCATCCATTCCTACAGCCTGCCCACCCTGCGCTTTGAGTACAAATGGGACATCGAGGGCAACCAGACGAAGCTGGTCAATGTCTCCGCCGCCCAGTTCCATGTGCGCCAGCCTGGCGCCGTGTTCATGCCCTTCGCCCAGATCCGGCTGGCCAACGCCACCCTGAAATACTGGGACAAGGGCACGGGGACCCCCTACCTGGTGAGCAAGGACGAGTTCATGAACCCGTCGAATTACGGCTACACCAAGTCCACCACCGTGGCAGGCTCCACCTTCGCCATTGATCCCAATTGGAAGGCTCCGGTGTCCAACGAGCTCACCCTGGGCTTCCGGCGTGGCTATGACACTGGGATGAACTGGCGGGCCACGTTGATCTACAAGACCTGGCAGAACATCTACGACTTCTTCCCCGGGGATGTGTTCGACCAGAACGGCCAGCCAGCCCTGCGGCGGGTCATGCGCGAGGACAAGGACGCCGTCCGCACCTACAAGGGGGTGGAGCTGGAGTGGTTCATTCCCCTGGCCAAGCGCCTCAATTTCGGCGGTAGCTACACCTTCAACCGCCTCATGAGCAACGACCGCAACCGGGCGGACACCCCGAGCCGTAGCGCGGGTCAGAGCCTGAACTGGAACGCCTACATCGACCAGTACGTGCCCCGCGGTACCTATTCGCCCAACCGGATCTGGGATCCCGAGCACTTCTTCAAGTTCTACCTGAACTACGACCTGAACCTGGGCAAGGTGAAGTCCAACCTGGCGGTCACGGGGTCCTACACCTCGGGTTCCCCCACCACCCGCGCCATCACCTACCAATTCCCCTACCCGACGGTGCCTGGGTACTACCAGACGGGCACCTCCTACCAGAACACCAGCGGCCTCCCCAACACCGTGGCCGCCTCGGTGGACGGGTATGGCATCACCACCCAGGACTACTGGAACATGAACTTGAAGTACAACCTGGAGATCCCCTTGGTGCGGAGCCTGGCTTGGTTCCTGAGCGTGGAGGCCATTAATTTCTTGAATCACCGGATGCTGGGCGGTTATTCCCTTCCCGGCAACTCCTCCACCCGCCAGGTGGTGGGCCAACCCAACCCCTATCCCTACGGATGGCGGGGGAGCGGTAGTTTCCTCAACCTCTACAACAACCACCCCGGACTCCGCTCCTTCAATGTCCAGACGGGCCTGCGGTTCTAGGATAGGAGACTGACGATGAATATCCTTCGCACCTTCGCACCCGCACTCCTGCTCCTCGCCGCTTCCACCGTGGAGGCCCAGGCTGGTCGCAATCTCCAGGCCTCCTTTGGGCTGACCTCGGCCCAGGGGGATGCCCTGACCCTGACCAAATCCCAGACCGGCGGCTTCAATCTGGAGATCGGCTACAGCTTCTCCCCCGAAGGCTACGGGGTGGAGTTCCTGGCCCATGCAGGCTATGTGCGCCTGCCCGCCAAGAAACCTTCCTCACCCGCCACGGCAGAGGATGCCTCCACCTACACCCTGTCCTCGCCGCACTTCGGTGTGGACCTGGTGTACCGACCCTGGAAGGGCCTGCCCCTGGCCCTCACCACGGGGCCGGACATCCATGTGTGGCAGGTGGACAAGCGCAACACCCTGGACGCCCCGGGCCAGGGCCAGCAAGGCCTCAAGCTTGGATGGCGTGTGGGGGCCCAATACCGGTTGAGCGATCTCTGGAGTTTCTCCCTGAACTACACCTTCACCGAGTGGCGCAGCAATCCCGAGATGCCCGCGGTGAATGGACTGAATCCAAGCAGGCCGGCCTACCTTACGGCCATGGCGCACTACCGCTTCTGAGGGGGAGCGGGGGATGCGGGGGGGGGGCTTCGGCCCCCCATTTTTTCGAAGGTCCCCTTGGATTATGGCAACACGTTTCTTTTTAGGAGTTGAAACACGGAAAACTCAGCGCGCTCTGCGATTTCAGTTTGGTGGGGCCTGAACGGCTACAATCCTTCCACCCTCCAAAAGGTCCCCGTGCTTGCTCCGTGTCCTCCGTGTTTCAATTCCTGAAAAGACGAATGTTGCCATTTTCTTTGATTTCGATTCTGCGCGCGAAAGCAGGAAGAGGAGCTTGGATCACGCCCTGATCGCCCACCGCAGCTTGGCGGGGGCGGACCTGGGATTGTCCCGGCGCTCCTCGGCGCCCGCGCGCAGGGGGGCATCCAGGACCTCGGCGTAGACGCCGGTGCGGCGGCCCTCCAGGAAGGCCTTCTTGACGCGGCGATCCTCACCGCTGTGGAAGGTGAGGATGGCCACCCGGCCTCCGGGGACCAGGGCCTGGGGGAGCAAGGTCAGGAACTGCCACAGCACCCCGAATTCGTCGGTCAGCGAGGCGCGCAGGGCCTGGCAGGTGCGCTGGAGGGGG
>CAZPUI010000370.1:0-5655 GCA_964589695.1 uncultured Solibacteraceae bacterium
CGCCCTTGGTGAGCACCTCGCAGCCCGTTTCGGTGATGAGGACCGTGTCCTCCACCCGCACCCCCAGTTCCTCGTCGGCATAGACCACCAGGGGTTCCACGGCGAAGACCATGCCGGGCTTCAGCACCCTGGGATAGCCGCCCACATCGTGAACCGAAAGGCCCACGTAGTGGCCGAAGCCCCCCTGCATTTTCTGGAAGTAGGGCTTGGTGAGGTCGAAGCCCTTGGCCTTCAGGATCTCCGCCACCTCCCTGCGGCACTGCTCGGCGGTGAGGCCCGGGCGGTAGACCTGGAGGTCCGCCTGGAGCACCGCCAGGGCCGCTTCGTAGACCTCCTTCTGTCGGGGACTGAAGCGGCCGTTCACGGGAAAGGTGGTGCTGATGTCCGTCACGTAGTGGTCCACTTCGGGCCCCGCATCCATCACCACCAGGTCCCCGTCCTTCAGGGTGCGGTCGTGGCGATCGTAGTGCAGGTGGGGATGGTTGGGGCCGGAGCTCAGGATCACGGGATAGCCTTGGTCCTGGGCGCCTCCCCGTTCGCAGATGAAGGCGTAGACCGCCGAGAGTTCGTGCTCCTTCATGCCCGGCCGACAGGTCCGGATGGCCTCCAGATGGGCCTGGACCCCGAGGCGCGCCGCCCGCCGCAGGCGCTCGATCTCCCAGGGAGACTTGATCACCCGCAGCTCCGCCAGGAGGGGACTGAGGTCCTGGACCTTGAGTCCAGGAAAGCGGGTGCGCACCCCCTGGAGGAAGGCCTGCTCCCGGGTGGGTCGACCATCCCAGGGATTGTCCGCCACGGTGCGCTTCCAGGTGCGGGCCGTCTCATCGGCGGCCTCCCGGGGTTTTTCCTCCGGCAGGTGGGGCGCGTAGAGCGTCCGCCCCGCGGCCTGCAGGTCCCTCAGGGCCGCCTCCAGCTCCCCAAAGGGCCGCGCCGCCTCGATCCCCGTGAACCCCACGGGGTCCTTCACCAATGCCGCAGACACCCCGTACGACCCTACCTTGGCCTCCGTCGCCGTCATGAAGAGGGTGGAGGTCTTCGCCACCCCATCCACCAGCACCGCACAGTCCGGCACCTCCACCCCCGTGAGGTACAGGAAGTCGTGGCTCTGGCCATAGCGCTGGTAGCTGAAAGGGGTCGTGGCGCTGAACACCAGTGCGAAGCCATCGGGCATCCGTCCCATCAACCGGGCCCTCCGGGCCCCGAACTCGGCCTTGTCGAAACCCCGCAGGGGCAGGGTCAGAAGCACCAGGATCATCACCAGAACGCGCATGGGGACCTCGGAGAAGCCACCATTGTCGGACCATCGGGCACGGTTGGGCGGAGGAATTGGGCAGGCGAAGGGAGAACCTGCGCGAGCCCTCGGGGGATCAGGGCTGCCGACCCGGGCGGTAGCGCCAACCCGCCCGCTTCACCCCATCCGCACCCGTCGCCCCCGCCAGGTGTTCACCCCCCGAAGCCGGTCCCATAGGGCGGGAATGAGCGCGGCCAAGATGAAGGGGGCGGCCAGGGGCCAAAAAACCCACATCAGATCGGCGGGTTGGCCGGTGAAGCGCTGGTGGACTTCCGCCACCGCCGGGGGCACGGCCAGCCACAGGAAGAGGGCCACCCCGGGCCACCCCAGGGGGGCCAGCCAGAGGGGGCTCAGGAGGAAGGTGGCCAGGAGCAGCACCGCCAGGAGCATGGGCGGCCAGACCTTGAAGCCGAGGAGGTTCTTGCGCAGGCCCCGGAAGAGGTCGGCCGCGCCGTGGTACATCCGCAACCGCAGGTCCGGCCCGCCCTGGGCCACCCGGTTCCGGAAGCCCGCCCGCTTGGCGCGCCACGCGAGCATCATGTCGTCCACCACCTCCATGGGCGCCGCGCCATGACCTCCCAGAGCGTCGTAGGTGCTTCGCCGCACCAGGGTGAAACCCCCAACCCCGCAGGCCGCCATGCCAGGCCGGGCCACCCGACGGGGGGAGATGAGCACCAGGAAGAGGGTGTGGGCCAGGGGCACGAGGATCCTTTCCCAGAAGGAGCCGACCTCGAGGCCGGGGATGAGGGCCAGAATATCCGTGGGATGCGCCCTCAGGTCCGCCGCCACCCGTCGAAGCAGGTCGGGTTGGGCCCGCACATCCGCATCCGCCAGGACCAGATAGTCCGCCCCCTGGGCCCAGGGGTGGGAGGTGGCCAGGTGCAGGGCATGGTTCTTCCCCAACCAGCCCGGGGGCACCTCCTCGTTGCGGAGCACCGCCAGGTTTTTGGCCTGGCGCAACCCCAGGATCTCCGGGGTGGCGTCGGTGGAGCCGTCGTCCACCACCACGATGCGCAGGTTCGGATGGTCCTGGGCCAACCAGCTGTCCAGGGCCCTGCCCAGTTCCACCGCTTCGTTCCGGGCGGGCATACAAAGGCACAGGGAGGGCAGGTCGGGGGAGGTGTCGGCCTCCGGCAGGCTCTCCAGGGCCCTGAGATGGATGGCCAGCAGGGTCCACATAAACCCCAGGAGCCCCACGCCCCCCGCCGGAACGCCCCAGGGCAGCTCGGCTAGCACGACGGATTCCCACGGAGGTGGCGCGCCTCCCGCCTTGGGCGTACGCCACATCCCTTGCCCACGGTGCCTCGGACCCTTTTTCCCATGGGAGCATCTTGCCCCACCTGGCCCCTCCGCGCGCTCCGGCTGCAGCAAAAAGAATTTCAACGCAACGCGGCTTCCGGCCGCAACCGAAAGGCAGGTTAAGCACGGAGCACGCTGAGGACACGGGGAAAGCGCGGGGACATCTCGTCGGGCTTCGCCCGAATCACCCCCGCCGCCGGGCCCTGGGGCTACCCTGGAGCCATGGGACACGCCATCGCCGTTCTGGGAAGCGCATCGGATGTGGGCAAGAGCCTGGTGACCGCAGGTCTCTGCCGCCTCCTGGCGGATGCGGGGTTGGACGTCGTGCCCTTCAAGGCCCAGAACATGGCCAACCAGGCGGGGGTGACCCCCGAGGGGCTGGAGATGCCCCGGGCCCAGATCCTCCAGGCCGCGGCCTGCCGCAAGGCCCCCCACGTGGACATGGGCCCCGTGCTCATGAAGCCCGTGAGTCCCACGGGGGCCCAGATCGTGGTGCTGGGCCGGGTGGTGGGGGAGAAGAGCGCCCGGGAGTATTTCAAGGACACCTCGGCCCTGTCCGGCATTGCCCTGGAGGCCCTGGACCGGCTGAGGTCTCAACACGACGTGGTGGTGATGGAGGGGGCCGGCAGCCCTGTGGAGCTGAACCTCTGGGATCGGGACTACGTGAACCTGCGTCCCGCCCGCCATGCCGGGGCGGCCCTGGTGCTGGTGGTGGACATCCATAAGGGGGGGGTCTTCGCCCAGGCCAAGGGCACCCTGGACCTGCTGCCCGCGGAGGACCGCGCCCGGGTGCTGGGGCTGGTGGTAAACCGCTTCAAGGGGGACCTGAGCCTCTTCGAGGAGGGCATCCCCCTCCTGGAGTCCCTCTGTGAAGTGCCGGTACTGGCGGTGCTGCCCCACCTGGACCATGGGCTGGACGAGGAGGATCGCCCCATTCGCATCCCCGTGGACCAGGCGCCGGAGGAAGGCCGTCTCCACGTGGGGGCCCTGCTCAGTCCCCGGGTGGCCAACACCGAGGACCTGGCGCCCCTGCTGGCGGAACCGGATGTGCAACTCACCTGGCTCACGGCCCCCGCCCTGGCCCGGCGCCAGGACCTGCTGATCCTTCCGGGCACCAAGGCCACCCTGGGGGACCTGGCCCACCACACCGCCACGGGCATGGTGGAAGTCCTTCGGGAGGCCCCCTGGGTGCTGGGGCTCTGCGGGGGCTACCAAATGCTGGGGGAGGAACTCCTGGATGAGGCCGGCACCGAGGGTGGTCCCCGCACCTGGCCCGGCCTGGGCCGGCTTCCGCTGCGCACGGTCTTCCGGGGGGCCAAGGTCACGACGCAGCTCACGGCCACCAGCGCCTGGCCCGAACCTGGCCATGGCCTGACGGGCTATGAGATCCACCAGGGTCGGACGGAGCTGCTGCGTGAACTGGGGGAACCCCTGGCCCAGGGCTTTGGTGCCGAGCTGGTGTGGCGGCGGGGGCGGGCCTGTGGGGCCTACCTCCATGGCCTCCTGGCCAGTGACCCCTGGCGTGGGGCCTTCCTGAATGCCGTGCGCCAGGACTGCGGCCTTCCCCCGCAGCCGATTCGGCGCGCCGATCCCTTGGAGGCCCGCCTTGACCGCTGGGCCGCCCACCTCAATCGCCACCTGCGGCCCGGCGCCTGGGTCCGCCTGCTGGAGGCCGCAGGCCATGCACGCCCCTGAGAAGCCCTGGCTGGAGCCCGGCCCCAGCCACCCGGGACACCCCGAGCTCTGGCAGGTCGTGGGGGAGAAGGGTCCCATGGACTGCAGTTTCGAGGGTGTAAGGGAGGGCTTTCGGCGCAATGGAGCGGACCCCAAGACCCCCCAAGTCTGGTGGATCATCCCCCCCGGAGGCGGGCCCGCCGAGCTGGTGCTGGAGCGGGCTGAATTCCAGGACCTGGCCCGGGTCTGGGTGGAAAAGGACCTGGGCGCAAGCCTCTCCAGCCACCGTGCCGGTCCCTGGCTCCTGGGCGCCCTGGTCCTGGGACTGGGCATCGCGTCCTATTTCGGGGTGCTGGCGGATGTGATCCGGATGTTCTTCATACTCGTTCTCCTGGGGATCCAGCCCTTCTTCGGCTGGCTCCAGGCCCGCCTGGAACTGGCCAGCTTCACCCGTCGACCGGAGCGGTACGTGGCCCAGCTGCCGGAGCAGATCCGCTTCGAAGGGTGGAGCGCCCCCAAGACCTGGCGCGATTTCGCCGCCGCCTGGGGGCCTGCGGTGCTCTGGGGAATCCTCTTCGTGCTCCAGCTGGTGGTGGGGCTTCCCGAATCCGTGGACCGGGCAGCCCTGGTGAAACCCAAAGTGGCGGAGGGCGAGTACTGGCGACTCCTGACGGGTCCCATGCTCCACGGCAGTGTGATGCACCTGCTCATGAACGGCGGGGCTTGGATCAGCCTGGCCCCCCTGCTGGGGCGCTGCACCCACCGCGGCCTGCCCCTGCTGGTGTGGTTCGCCGGGGCCCTGGGGGGCAGTCTGGCCAGCCAAGTCCTGCTGGCCGCCCCCTCCGTGGGCGCGTCTGGAGGGCTCTGCGGCCTGCTGGGCTTCCTCCTGATGCTGGGGTTGAAGCGCCGACGCCAACTGCCCCCGCGCTTCCTGGTGGGCCTGGTCCAGAGCCTGCTGTGGCTCGCCCTCTTCGGAGTCCTGGCCTGGGCCGTGGTGGACAACGCGGGTCACGGGGGCGGCCTGGTGGCAGGCCCGGGGCTGGGTGCCTGGCTGCTGCGGGGCCAAGGCCCCATTCCCTGGCCTCCCAGCCGCGCCTGGACCTCCCTGGAACTCGTGGTGGCCCTGGGATTCCTGGCCCTGGGGGCCTTCACCGCGCTCCGCCTGCTATAGCTCCATCTCCCAGACCGCAGCCCAGGCGGCGATGTTTCTCATCCGGCGGGAGGCCCATCGGCATTCATAGCACTGGCAGCCTGACAGGTGTACGGGCATTGTCACCCCGCGTGCAGATGGAACGGGCGTCGCAGAATCCAAAGGGTCAATCGGCCTTCCCGTTGTGGACTGGAGGCCCTTTGTTGCACTCGTCTTTTCAGATGCCACCCCGCCCCACCCC
>CAZPUI010000371.1:0-3459 GCA_964589695.1 uncultured Solibacteraceae bacterium
GTTGGAAAGACGCACCAGGACCGTGGGCGCCAATTCCCGTACCAAATTTCCACCTCCCGGGGTCCGGGGACCTTGGGGGATCTCTGGGTGGAGGGCCACCGCAACGGCGGTGCCAACTGCGCCTGCCCCGAATACACCCGGGAGGTCCAGGCTCAGACCGAGCGGGGCGAACGCAAGCACTGTGCCCTCCATGAAGGCTGATCCAACGTGAGCAATCCCTGCGCCTTGCCGGCCTTCGGCGTGCCGCCCAGTTCGGCGGACCTGAAGGGACTGCCCAAATTGGAGGAGCGCCTGCGGCGGCGCATGGGCACCCTGGTGGTGGAGTACGGGCTCATCCAGGATGGGGATCGGATCCTGGTGGGGGTGAGTGGTGGCAAGGATTCCTGGGCCTGCCTGGACCTTCTGGAATCCCTGCGCAGGCGGGCGCCCGTCAAGTTCACCGTCCACGCCATCACCATCGACCCGGGCTTTCCAGGCTACAACCCTGATCGGGTGGCCGAGGCCTGCGAGGCCCGGGGCATTCCCCACACCATCCTTGGGGCCCCCATCGATCTGATGGTGCGGAAGAAGCCCGAGATCACGCCCTGTGCCATGTGCAGCCGACTGCGGCGGGGCGTCCTCTATTCCCACGCCAAGGCGAACGGCTACACCAAGATCGCCCTGGGCCACCACCTGGACGACCTGGTGGAGACGCTGCTCATCAACCTCTTCTTCGAGGGGCGCTTGAGCACCATGCCCGTGAAGCTCCTGAGCGACGATGGGGCCAACACCGTGATCCGGCCCCTGGGCACCTGCGAGGAGGAGGATCTGCGGCGCTTCGCCTGGCTCAAGGGCTACCCCATCGTGCCCTGCGGGTGTTCCCTCTGCGGCGCCAGCGAACTGGAGAGCCGCCGCGCCCAGGTGAAGAACCTGGTGGCCCGGCTCCAGCCCAGCATTCCGGAGATCAAGTACTCCATGCTACAGGCCATGAAGACCGGGAAGACCAGCCACCTGCTGGATCCCCACCTCCTGGCCCTTTCGGCGAGACTCCCCCAGGAGGGTTCGCAGGTGTAGGATGCAGTCACCGAAAAAGGCCTAACCATGCCCTCGACTCCCGATCCCTACCTGCAGCGTGCCGAGGCCGAGTACCAGACCGCCAAGCGTGAATACCGCATCCGCAAGGATGCCAACCCTGCGGCCATTTGCCTCCACGCCCATGGTTGCGTCCTGCGCTACCTTCAGGCGCGGCTTCGCCAGGCGGAGCTGGAATTCCCTTCCACCCCGCACCCCGTGGTCCTTTTGGAGTGCTGTCTGGAGCTGGAACCTGACTGGGAGCTGTACCGCTCCGATTTCCGCACCCTCCACGTGAACCACCTCAATGCCCAGGATCCCGAGGTGGAGATCCTCCCCGAGCACATGGAAGCCAGTTTCCGGGCCTGCGAGCGTTTCCGGGAGGTCGTGCAGGATACGCTGGGGTACTGAGGGACGGGGACCTCCGGAAGGACTGCCGCGGCACCCCCAGCACAGACTCCGTGCGGATCTGGACCCGCAGGCCGCTGTGGCGCAGGGTGAGGCTGTGGGCCGCCGCCCCAAGGTCCGCCCACCACCATGGCGCGACCCAGGCCGGCGAGGCCCATGGCCAGACCTTCGGCCGCACGGGTCGTCCACGGATCCACCCGCACCACCAGGGGCCCCTGGAACACCTTGCCCCGGGGGCGGACCCGCTCGGGCCAGGCCTTGCCGAGGGTGGCGCCTTCGCGCCGATGCATCCAGGCGTTGGACATGGGCGGGGTCGCCCAGTTCCTAGAACGTGATGTGGCCGATATCGCTCGCCAGGAGACGGGTGGCTTCGCTCGGTGCGGCCAGGCCATCCAGGCGGGCAGGGACAGGGCGAAAGCTCGCACAGGGACTCCTGGAGGAAGGATTCGAACGCTTTTTGACGACGCCAGGGAGCTGGGCGGCATACCCGTCCCACCGTAAGGGGGAGGGGACCATGGTTCTGGGAACGGTGCCTGCCGTCAGTCCGAGCCACCCAACAGCCCGCGGAGCACGTTCTCCTCGACGGCCTCCCACCGGATCACTTCGGCGTTCTCGAGCACGTGGTCCACCCTCGACATTCCGCACAGGGCCACACTCACACCGGGTACGGAGCGGGTGAACTGAAGCGCCGCCTGGGCGGGTGTGCGAGCTCCAAGCAGGGCCACCAAGGGGCCTGGAAGCTGCTTCAGCAGCCGCCCCTGCAGGATGGAAGCCGAGGTCTGGACCTGCAGTCCGGCCGCCTGCGCCGCCTGCAGCACCGGCATCCGCACACCCTGGAAGACCTGGGTGGGCCTCAGCCACGCTTCCGGCATGCCGAGGTTCAAGGGCAGTTGGATCCAACGGAAGTGGTGGTGACGGCGGCCGCCGACGGCCTCCGCGATCCGCAGGAGGGCCTCCAGGGACAGGTGGTTCTCCGCCTCCGGAGGCACGCGGAAACCATCCCACGTGGCGCAACCGTACGCGTCCGCATGGCCTTCCGCCACCAGGGCCTCGCACGTCTCGAAGGCGCGCCGCATCACGTCCAGGAAGCCCTCTGGGCCAAGGCTCGGGCGCTGCTGTTCGGGGTTGTGGAGGTGGAAGACATCCACCTTGGTCAACCCCAGGGCTTCCAGAGAATGACCCAGTTGATGGCGCAGGTAACGGGGCGTCAGCGCATGACAGCCATCCACCACCTCGTCGACGGCGAGGATGCCCGGGCGCGCCAGCGTCCGCTCGAACCATTCGCGGGGCGATTCTTGGACGAGGCCGTCCCCCATGGGCAGGTAGCCCGCCTTGGTGCTGACGAAGACCTCGGACCGAGGCAGCCCAGGCAACACGCGGCCAATCGCCCGCTCGGAGCGCCCGCCCCGGTAGTTTGCGGCCGAATCGAAGTGGCGACCGCCCGCCTCCCAGAAGGCGCTGGCTGCGGTCGCATAGGCCACGTCTCCCGCCTCCGTGGCCGCACCCAGATAGGTTCCCATACCCAGTAGACCCGCCATGTGTCCTCCCCCGGATGAGATGCCACCACGACGCGATCCGCCGCCCCCCTGGCGCGGGGGGCTCCCCCGCCTCCCGCGCCAGGCCGAGTTCAAGTGCAGTCAGCTCCCCTGCGCCCAAACAGGAGCCCCTGGGACTTCGGGCGCGAGGCGGTGGATCCCGCTAAGGGGGGTGTGAGGCCTACCTTACGCCCGTGGGAAGCGGCGCGAAATGGTCCAGGGGCAGCAGGTGGACCTGGTGGGTGTCTGGGTCTACGTACCGCAGATCCGCCACCCGCCAGCCTTCGGGGCTCGCGGCCCTTACACCGTCTGCATCCAGGGCCATCCACTCGCCCTGATCACCCAGGACCCACTCCAGGGTGGGCTTGCCTGTGATGACATCCCACAGCCGGAGCGATCCATCAAGAGACCCGGAGAGGACGCGTCCGTCGTGGTGCCAGGCGCAGGCGGTGACGATGCCTGTATG